>CAZEWE010000048.1:0-17112 GCA_964515765.1 uncultured Methanospirillum sp.
TGATGCTCCAAGTGATCGGATGGTATCGGTAATAATCGGGTCTATCGCCTGAAGTGCTGCAATTGTGAGGCCGGCCATAATCGGGATGATAAGGATTGTCTGACCAAATATCATACCATTTGGTGTAAACAGCCATTTTAAATCTCCAAGTGGTCCGGATCTTGAAAGAAGCATATAACAGAGGAGACCAACAATGACCGTAGGAAGTGCATACAGAGTTTGTATAACACTAATCAGTGCCTTTTTTCCATGAAATTCCCTGAAGGTGATAGCTGCTCCAAGCGGAATTGCGATAATGGTACTGAGCAATACCGAAGAAAAGGTTATCTGCAGAGTTCTGATTGTTATGTTCAGCACTTCAGGATCTGCGGTCAGTATGAGATGAAATGCAGTCTCAATACCGGTAAGCAGATCGTTCATAATAATAATTGTTGTGAAAAGAAAAGAACGGTGTGGATTATGCCACCTTGTCGGTGGTCTCTTCCACGGTCACGCCCATAACTTCTGCACTACCCCGTCCGGGGTTAAAGTATGGTACCCCGTTCTTTTCGACTCCATAGGTCGAGAGGATATCCTGGACTTCATCACTGATCATGAAGTTGATCCACTTCTTTGCAATCTCAGTGTTGACATCCGGACATTTCTCTTCAGATACACGCATGACCGCATAGACATTCAGGAAGTTCTCATCATTTTCAACCAGTGGGACAAGTGAGAGGTTGCTCTCAAAGGTTCCCCAGGATGCTGAGTCACTTAAGGTGTACCCCTGAAGTTCGTCTGTCATGGTCAGGGTTGGGCCCATACCTGCGCCAGCTTCACGGTACCATTCTGAGGAGTTGATCTCTGCATAGTCATACCCGCCCCATTTCCACAGGAGTTTCTCACGTGAATGGGTTCCGGAATTATCTCCACGGGATACGAAAACGACGCTTGGATCCTCTGCAGTTGCCTTCTCAATTGCCATGAAGGCTGCTGTTCCGTTCAGTCCGGCTACCTTTGCCGGGTCATTTTCCGGTCCGACTAAAAGGAAGTAGTTGTACCCGAAGACACGACGATCGACACCGAATCCTTCATCAATAAACTTGTCTTCTGCAACTCGGTCGTGAACCATCACAATATCTGCATCACAGTTCTTTGCAATTTCAATAGCCTGGCCGGTTCCAACAGCTACATGTTCTACTGTTGCACCGGTCTCTTCCTTGAATTTCTCTTCAAGAAGATCAAGAAGCTTGGTTGCGTCAAGACTGGTGGTAGTAGCGATAAGAAGACGGTCTGCACTATGTTCTCCGAGATTATCAACCTTTTCTGCAGATACTGCCCCACAGAAAAGCATTGCCCCCAGCACAAGAGCAATGATCCCAAACGATAATTTACCGATCATGCAATACGAAATCGTCGTGTAATAATATATATTTGTTTAATTGTCCTCTTGAGTAAAACAATTGTTCAATCAACTGTAATACCAATTGATTTTAATGTCGGGTGACAGAAAATACCGAATAATTCTCCATATATTCTTCATATTTTCCAGCTCATTATGAATTCATGGGTATGAATCATATCTGCTCAATGAATAAATTTTTATTATTCCTTGTTGACTGGTATTTCATACCGAAAAAGACATCCTGTTCAGAGGTATTATGAGATACTCTGGAAAAAATTCATGCGTTCTATTGATATTATAAATTTCTTTAAATTATAGTATGGGAGATCCAGTCTGTTTAGCTGCATATGAACCCGATCCCATTGTATCCAAAATACCCCTTCTCTCTGCATTGGAGCGCGATTATTTTCTCAAACCATGATCCCATGGTCCGCACCTATAGTAATCATGCTTTCAGTTTTACGGCTCTTCTTTCAAATGGCCCGTTTGTTCTAACTGTGAATCAGACTGAACCTTTTGAAAAATCTCCACTTACTCTCTCAATATGGTCAGATAAAGCGGTACGTGCGAAAGATACCTGTGAAGCATCAGACCTCATCACCTGGTATTTTGCCTTAAATGATAATCTTATGGATTTTCTGGATGCCATATGTTCTGATCCGGTTATGAAAAATCTTGCTCACCGGCTATATGGCCTTCGCAGTCCGGCTACACCTACCGTATTTGAAGCACTCATAGATTCGGTTATAGAACAACAGATCTCCCTGTCTGTTGCACGCTCTCTTGAGTACCGGTTTATCAGACAATTTGGGAGAACCTGCTTTGTGAATGGAGATCTGCATTATTGCTATCCTCTTCCAGAAGATCTTGCCGGACTTGAACCATCAGACTTTCGAAGATGCGGATTTACGTCGCGTAAAGGTGAATATATCCGGGATATCTCAAGGAGTATCGAGAAAGGAAACCTTGATCTGGAATCATTCAAAAAAGTCAGAGACAATGCTGATATCGTTGAGGCTCTTTGTCAGATTCGAGGGATTGGCAGATGGACTGCTGAACTGACGATGCTTCGGGGACTTCACCGGATGGATGCATTTCCTGCAGATGACATCGCTCTTCGCCGGATGATATCCCGTTGGTATCATAATGGTAAAAAAATATCTGCATCTGAAGCTTTAAAAACTGCTGAACAGTGGGGCGAATATAAAGGACTAGCGTCATTTTACCTGGAAGTTGCCGAGTATTGCGGTATTAATCCTGGTGTCCGGTCTATCTGAGAACACTCTTTCAATATCAGTAAAGACGAAATGATATCATGGATGTGAAAACTTCAAACATCATTACCATGGTAGCCGGTGTCATATTCGTTCTCCTCGGAATAAATAACATCATGCAGGGAACTGCCTGGTGGCGTTATATTACCTTTGTTATCGGTATTATTATCCTTGCTCTCGGAGCCTATGGATATAAAACAGGAAAGAGGTTTTAACTTCCCTCTTCCTTTGAAAAATGCCAGGACTCTCCGTTTTTACAGATGTCTTTCTTCCAGATAGGGACGAATGCTTTAATCTGTTCGAGTATCCATGAACACGCTGCAAATCCTTCCTGACGGTGAGATACACCCACGACGATGACTAATATCGTCTCGGTCAGTTCCATCCGTCCGACACGGTGCACGATATCAACGGTATTCAGGTGATAATCGGCGGTTGCCTGCTTTGCTATCTTGTTCAGGTCAGATAATGCAACCTCTTCACATACATCAAGGTCAAGTGCTTCTATGCCATCATCCCTGACCGTTCCGATAAAGGTAACAATCCCTCCGGTCTCGGGTTTCTTTGCTGATTCAATGAATTTGTACGGATCAATCGGGTCACGGGTAATCGCAATCATCGTTATCCTCCTGAAACCGGCGGGAAGAGAATGATCAGATCACCATCTGCGAGGGGAACTGATTCTGCCTCCATCGGTGATATCCGGGTATCATGATGCATGATCATAACATAACTTCTGATATTGTGTGCAGTATCAACGAGCAGCTCAGCATCCGGACCATCTCCTGCAAGAGCTCTGACTGCATCCTGAATCGTTGATCCTTCCGGAAGGTCAAGGGTTTGTTCTTCTCCAAATGCATCCCTGAATCGTGCATAACACCGAATCGTAATCTTCATTCATTATCTCCTTAATGAGAACATACCGGACAGTTCTTCCGCTTACCAATCGTTAAAAATTCACTTCTACCCGCCTGTCCGTCCCAGAGGAATAACCTTCCTGATATCATAGACCCGGTTCCGGTCAGGTATTTTATCGCCTCCATCGCCTGTATTGATCCAATAACTCCTGCAACGGCGCCAATAACCGGAACTTTCCCACCAGGGGGTGCAGCGGGGATAAGGCAGGAAAGGCAGGGGGACTGACCGGGGAGGATGCTCGTCATCTGGCCTGAAAATCCTTCAATCGCTCCGTGAATAAATGGAATCTCTGCGTTCCATGCTGATTCATGAAGAATGAACCGTGTTTCATAGTTATCCAGGGCATCAATGACTACATCTGCATCTGCAACCAGCCGGTCTGCTGATGTCTCATCAATTCGGCCAGGATAGGCAATGACTGAAGTCTCCGGAGCAAGGCTGGTAAGGGTCGCCTCTGCTGAATAGACTTTCTGAAGACCGACCGATGCTGCGGCGTGTAGAAACTGGCGGTTCAGGTTAGACTCCTGGATTCTATCATCATCGACGATAATCAGTTCACCAACACCGGCAAGGGCAAGATAGGTAGCGGCAGGTGATCCAAGTCCTCCTGCCCCTGCGATAAGGACGGTGGAATTCTCCAGTTTCTTCTGTCCTTCCGGACCGATAAGTGGTAATTGTCGTTCAAAACGACTGGTTGGATCTGATGGCTGTGTTCTCTTCATGAGCAGAACCTGTCTCTGATATAGGCAAGAGCTTCTTTTGCGTCTTCCTGCTTTTGATCAATCCGCTGTTCACTGATCCAGTTCTTTATCATGTCTGTCCGTTCTGGATCAAAGCAACATTCTTTCAGGATACGAGGCCATGATCGGTCAGGATACCAGAGGGATTGTCCGGATTTTAGTATCTGATCCGCTTCATTGTTCGAGAAAAACCCGCTGCTGACCCCATGCCGGAGGGTAATCCGGATATTTACCAGCGCCTCTGAAAAGGCCATGTTTGTTGTTGGATCACACATAAGTGCAACTTCATCGTCTGATTCGATCTCTCCGTCCCTGTACATTCTGAAGATCTCACCAATGCCGATCATGCCGAATGGTTCGAGTTCTGCAGCACGAAGCGCTCCCATGCTTGAAGCACCAACAACGGTAATTCCATGTTTCATCACTTCAAGGACTTCCCGATGACCGACTGCCGCATCCTCAAAGAATACTCCGTCTATGATACCGATAACCCGGGGTTTCTGCCTGATAACTTCGAGCAGGTCAACTCTTCTGACCGGAGGCCGGTACTCTGCAGGGAGTATCTCCGATGCATTATGAACTGACAGGCTTGGTCCCAGGAATATAATTACGTCGTGCACGTTTGCACCGTTCTCCCCGGCGTTCAGTATCCATGGCAAAATGCTCAAGACCAGGAACAATGACCCGGACAACCGGAACACCAATCTCCGGCCTGGTAAGATCAGTAACCAGCACCCGGTCAAGACCTGCAGCCCTGAGCCGGTCAAGAACGATGTGAATATCGTCCAAAAAGTCATCAGTATGGTATGAAGGCATCTCACTGAATGGAAGTTCAGGCTCTGGTGTGAACCATTTTTTATTCAGTCGCTTGGCCCGATCATATCCTACTTTTGAAAGGAAGTGGGTTGACTGGGTATCTTCCCGTGCTCCATGAATCTGTGTGGCCCTGCTCTGGGCGACTTCTGTGAGGGCTCTGAGTATTGCAATCTCACTGCAGAGATGTGAACCCATTCCGATACACAGGAGCGTCGGGTCGCGAAGCTGGAGATCATCTGATACCGCTGCAACGGTCGGGATTCCGAGATCACTCGTGATATCCCGTAATATCACATCAACCCCTGCCTTCTCAAACTTTTCAAGAAGGCTTTGTGCCACCGGGTGCGTTATTTCAGTGATCCTCGGTCCTGCATTATTCGCTGATTCAACAAGTGACCAGGCATCCCGTTCCACCAGTTCACACAGACTATGAAAAACAGCCTCCTCATAGGTATTTCCAGAGGCAATCCCATTTGTGCTGGTCCTGAATAACTTGCCCATAATCCGCGGCACCGGATGGAATACCGCATGAGCAGGGACCCATACCTCCTCATTCTTCATAATATCCCATGCCTGATACCAGGGAACAGGCCAGTCAGTCGGAGTATTCTCCGGAAGAATGAGGGAATCGGGATTTATTACCTTTCGAACCGATGAGATCTGATCATAAGTCATAATCTCCGGATTCCTGTCATGAACTTCTGCTGAATATCGTTCAAGCCCTTCCATGATAGCAGATACTCTGGCGGCGATGGGGGTTGCTCCTTTCCCATTATATACCGTAATTGCCCCTTCGGCAGCAACCGGACGGATACAGGAAAAAACCGGAATGCCTATTCTGTCAAGGCCGGTGATATCAGCAACCCTGGTTATTCCAGCCGGCCCGGTGAGATCACGGACTGCTTCATACGTCTCTTCAGGAGATTTTGTCCGATGGGTCTCCTGTTGGTAGAGTTTTTTGCAGGACGAGAGTATCATGTGCTCATATACGTTTTCATCCGAAGACATAAGAGGAAGAGGTTAGAAGATCGTCTGCCTGGTTCATTTACTTATATAAATAGACAAGTTTATAAGAATGAAATTATAATACTCCCCCGAGGGATCTCGATGGACGCTTTTGACACATTTACCCGGGACTTAAAGAAACTCCCGGCAGAGGAACAGGATAAGATTATTGAAGAAAAAAAGAAATCATGCATCTGTGCGACCTGTCCGAGTTATAATAAATGCGCAATTGTCGAGCGCGAAAAACTCTTCTGTATGATTGGTCAGAGTTTTCTGTGTATATCATATGAAGAGGGGTGCAAATGTGAAGATTGTCCGGTTGCAAAAGAATACGGACTTAAGTATAATTATTTCTGCACTCGTGGGGATGAAAAGGGCCAGCGCTACATGAATGCCGCCTGGAATTAAATCCCGGAAAACCCTTTCTCTCCTTTTGTGTTCTTGTTATTATTCAAGATGGTGGTTTTCCAGGATTGGAAACTCTGATGATCTGAAGAGTTCTTCAAGGTTTTCACCAGACCCGTTACATGCCTCAGTAATCACATTTCTGACCTCATCCCACATGTCCTTTGCAACATCTCCTGGAACCGGAGTCAGGCCGTGAGCAAGGATTGAGTCGTTCCTTATCATGATGTATTGCTGCAGATCAGAATACCACCGATCAGCCCCTTTCATGCCAAGGTCTTCCAGAAGGAGAAATTTATACCGGAGCCCAATCCTGATGATGCCATTCCTATCTGATTTTCTGGCATATGTCGAAATATCCTGCTTTCGAAGCATTTTTCTGAGATCCGCAAACCGAATCTTCTCTTCATTGTCATCAATTCCGTAGCTCAGCAGGAGAACCTGGGAGATGAGTTCAACAACCCGATAGAGCCGGGCAAGTGCATCATCGTACCGCTCACCATCGATCCGTCTCTTTGCATTATGCAGGAGATCAAGGAGCATATAGATATATTTCTGTTGCCTGACCCGGAGCCGTTCTTTCCGGTTTAAAATGGTATCATCCATCCGGTCAAGTTCAAGGAGTCTTTTCAGGAATGTCCGGTTCAGCGGAATCAGAAGATCGAGGTCTGGCACGTGTTCAAGATATTTGTAGGCATTCTCATAGTCCATCTTGTCCCAGTGCCAGTAGGCATTAAAGAGCGTATAATAGATATCGCGTTCAGGCAGACTGGTAATGCCCTCGAGTAGCCTGAGAGAGCTGCCATAATGGTTATTATTAAATGCATATATGGCACGGTGCAGCTGGAGCCTGTCATACGCTGCAAAGAGTACCATCTCCCGGATCCGCTCTGTTCCAGGGATTATCATCCCTCCCGACTTCTCGCCGGTCACATGAGAGACGGGATTTCTGGTCAGAAAAGACACAATCTCAGCTGCCATGATCATCTCCCTGGTTCCGGATGATGCTTCAATGACCACTTCTTCTTCATGATACAGGGAGGCAACACCATAGAGCAGTTCAAAACACCCGGTAAAATCGTTTGGATCAGAGATCATACAGACAGAAAAGGGTGGAGGAGAAATTCCATACTGCTCAGAAAGAGCTGTATGAACCGGTTCTATGGTATCTTTACTCTTATCTGAACAGAAATAGATCACCTGAGCCGGACGAAATGAATGAATTGCGAAACTGCATGATCTGACAAGCCGGGACAGGGCATCCTCGTCGGATGTTCCAATACCGGTCCCGAGTGTCATGAGAAGAAGCATAGGATTTATTTCAGCACATTTATGATATCATTCTTCTGATCTGTCTCACAAAGATATTTATCAGATCACAAATCCTATCAGATGTATGTCACTACGTGCAGGGATTTTTCTTGTTCTCCTGGTAATGTGCCTCGTCTGGATTTCATCTGCTGAGTCTGCCGATCGAGCAATGGACGGGGTTATCGGAGAAGAAGAGTATGAACATTCTGAGTCTTTTGACAATGGTAATTACCAGCTCTTCTGGACTATTCTAGATGAAAATATCTATGTTGGTCTGCAGGGTAAGACAACCGGGTGGGTAGGAATCGGGCTGAAACCATCCATGATGATGAAGGATGCCGACATTATCCTCGCAGGGATTGCAGATGAAGAGATCTACTGGGTTGATTCGTTCTCTACCGGAAATTTCGGACCACACCCGGAGGATACCGAACTTGGTGGAACGGATGACGTCCAAAATCTCACCGTCACAGAAAAAGAGGGTGTGACAACGGTTGAGTTTGCACGGAAACTTGACACCGGTGATGCATATGACGCTGTTCTTACTCCCGGAGAAGAAGTATCGTTTATCTGGGCCATGGCCACCAGCGATGATCCGACATTCAAACATGATACCCCCAAAGGGAAGGGGACAGTTACGCTGTAACCTTACTCATTACCATTTTTCATATAATCTACAAATGCTGCCATAAATGAGAACAAGAGCAGCGTCATCCCCATAAGGCTGATTATCTGCCATGTTCCGGTCATCTGTGGCCCATGGGTGAGCAGGTTCATCCCATAACTGATGATCCAGAATACAAGGCTGATATCCAGAAGAAGTAAGTACCGAAGCCGTGGCTTTCCGGTAATAATAAACAGGATAATGCTCACATTCAGCATAATGACACCGAGCACCAGTAATGCAGCTTCCGCTCCCATCTGTTCAGGCATCAGTCTCTCCTGATATACAGGTAAATAGTGCTGAAGTTACTTGAATTGAACGGTCAGAAAAAAGGATTAAAGGATTAGAGTCCGGTATCAGCATATGCCTCATAGCAGGTAAGGACCAGCATTCCAAATCCGAGGAATACCGATACTACCCAGAAGATGAATCCGATATAGGGGATAAAGAAAAGTGCATTCAGAACGATAAATCCGACTACAAATCCCCAGATTAAACTCACCTCTTTTTTCGCAAGTTTTTGAATCCATTCTCCAACCAGGGCACCGGTCAGAATGTTTGCGAGCATTAATCCGATAAGTATCACAAGGAACAGAAGGAATGCAAGAGGCATGCCGATGATGGTGATGAGAAGGATCACAAAGAGAATAAATCCAATAATAAGCCCGGCAATTCCTGCAACACATGAGAGCAGAGTCTTCTCCTTTCCGGTTTTTACAAGAGATGTATAAAAGGCCGGGCAGAGTTTTACAAAGATGATACCCAGAATCAGGAACCCGAAGAAGCAGAGGATCATGGTAAGGGTAATGAATGTCTCAACCATACCTTCAATCTCTTTCATGTCAAACCCGGCACCTCCTTCATCTCCTTCTTCAACGGTCAGGTTTCCAAGAATAGTTGCCTGGGTCGTGTAACCAGAAGCACTGATGATTGCATCCTTTGAGATAACGGAGTTTTTCCCAAGGACAACTGTTCCTCCGGTGGCAGCGATATTTTCAGCATTCCCGGACATGGTGACCGATCCGCCAAATGCCATGACTTTGCCGCCAACATCCCCGTTGATGTCAATGTTACCGCCAAAGGCAAGAAGGTCTGTCCCGATTGGTGCATTCACCTGGATGGTGCCGCCTGCAGCTATGAGATTCTCCTCAACCGGTTCATTGACAATCAGGGTTCCCCCGGCCCAGGTTATGCTCTTTACAGGGGCATTGATGATCATTGATCCGCCTGAAGCCACAAGGTCGTCATCAACCGGTTCATTAATGACAATATTGTCTCCGGATCGTGTATCAAAGGCGGCGACTGGAGATATGACGAGTCCTGCAGTAATGATGAGGGCGATAAAGATCAAGATCTTGTGTATCATCGTATCTGTCATGTGTACTACCTCTTCTCGTCTTTATATTCAGCAGGAATAAAAAAAAGTATCTGTCTGGTTATTCCTGTGGAGGGAGGGAACCACTCATATACATGGTAAAGTATTCAGTAAACCAGTCTGCCTTATCAAGTGCTGCAATTTCAGGAAGACCTGCCCACCGGTATTCACTATGCTCCTTACTGATGGAAAGGCCGCCGGAGAGGATGGTTCCAACCATGACAAGGTTGACCACCCGGTATTCATCCGTCTCCTGCATGGCAGTCCCTGCAGCGGTATGAATCGCAACGGTAAAACCGGTTTCTTCCAGGATCTCACGTTTCAAAGCATCATCAAATGCTTCACCCGCATCGATCTTTCCTCCGGGGAGTTCCCATTTCCCAGGATTGGTGTTTGACTGGGGAGATCGTTTCAGGATCAGGATATGACCATGCTGATCAAAGAGTATCAGCCTGACACAGAGTGCGAATGGTTTTACCGTCATATAAAAATGTCAACCTGTATCGTGAAAAGGGTTCGGACCCATCACGACCTTCTCATCAAAGACCGGAAAATGATTAACTGGAAAAGTGCGAGAATGTATGTGAATATATCTCTCATTCTGGCACATCCGGATCCTCATAGTTTCAATCACGCAATAGCAAAGACTGCAAGGGATTCTCTGCTGTCTGCTGGTCATACGGTCTGGTTTCATGATCTCTATCAGGAGGGATTTGATCCCATTCTTCCTTCAGATGAGATTCCGCGTGATGCTCCCCTTCCTCATCAGGTTTTTACTCACTGTGATGAGATTGTCCGGGCAGATGGAATCATCGTGGTGCATCCGAACTGGTGGGGAATGCCCCCTGCTATCATGAAAGGATGGATTGATCGGGTAATCAGGCCTGGCCTTGCCTACCGGTTTCTGGAAGGAGATACTGGTGAGGGAGTCCCGGTCGGCCTGTTACCGGCAAAAGCTGCAATAGTATTTAACACCGCCAATACACCCAAAATCCGTGAAAATGAGGTATTTAGTGACCCACTGGAACGGATATGGAAAGACTGTGTCTTTGGTCTGTGTGGTGTGTCCACCTTTTACCGGGATATTTTCCGGGTCGTGGTGACCAGTGATGAATTGGAACGAAAAAAATGGCTGGACCAGGTTCATGACAGGGTCATGCAGGTCTTTCCAGGGGTGTAAATTATTTTTTCTTCAGCCAGGATCCAAGCATTCCCCTGACAATCTCCTTTCCTATCTGTGTCCCGATATTCGTCGCAGTCCTGACGGCTATTGTGCCAACGACATCACCGACATCCTTTGTCTTTCTCTTACGTCCGGTGGAAGTGGACGCAGGTTTTGGTTTAGCCTGTGTTCTTACCGGTGGTTCAGGTTTTTCTGCCTCTATCTCTTTTTGCCTTTCTGATAACTCTTCGGCTGCTGAATGGCGGTTTATCATCTCCTCGTACTTCCCAAACATCGGCGACGACCTGATTTCTGCCTGCACATCTGCAACCGGGAGGGGTGGAAGACTACTGTGGGGTGGATAGACAAAAGCCCGGTCAACAGGAATCGGGACACCGCTTTTATCAAGAACAGATACTAGTGCCTCCCCAATGCCCAGTTCACCAATCACTTTCTCTGTGTCAATCTTCGGGTTCTGCCTGAAGGATTTTGCTGCGGTTTTCACTGCCCGCATCTCCCCTGGTGTGGTCGCCCGGAGAGCATGCTGGACACGGTTTCCCAGCTGACCAAGGACATCCTCCGGTATGTCGCCCGGGTTCTGGGTGATGAAGTATACGCCAACACCTTTTGACCTGATGAGCCGGACAATCTGAATGATCTTTTCCTCAAGTGCTTTCGGGGTATCTGCAAAGAGCAGGTGGGCTTCATCAAAGAAGAGAAGGAACTTTGGCTTTTCCATATCTCCCACTTCAGGCAGGTCATCATAGAGTTCGGAGAGCAGCCAGAGTAAAAAGGTTGAATAGATCTTGGGTGCCTTCATCAGGGCTGCTGCAGAAAGAAGGTTTATCGTCCCCTTTCCATCTTTTACTTCCATGATGTCTTCCAGCACCAGAGACGGTTCGCCAAAGAAAAGTTCACCTCCCTGCTCTTCAAGGGTGAGAACTGCCCGCTGAATAGCTCCCAGGGAAGCGGGGGTCATGTTCCCGTACTTCCCTTTTATATCAGCGGTGTTTTCAAGGGCAAAGGTGATGAGTGAGATGAGATCGGCAATATCAATAAGGAGTAACCGTTGATCATCGGCATACCTGAAGAGCATTGATAAAATACCTGCCTGCGTATCGTTCAGGTCCAGAATCCGGGATAAGAGGAGAGGACCCATCTCTGATATTGTGGTTCGGACCGGATGTCCGTCTTTTCCATACAGGTCCCAGAACCTGACCGGATACCCTTCATAGGAGAAGTTATTCAGGCCAAGTAATACAGCACGTTCTTCAATCTTTTTATTCCCGCCACCCGGTCTGCACATGCCGGAGAGGTCTCCTTTAATATCAGGTAAAAAAACCGGAACGCCCATGGAACTGAATTGTTCGACTAGTACCCTGAGGGTAACTGTCTTACCGGTTCCGGTCGATCCGGCGATCAGACCATGACGGTTTGCCATTGAGGGTTCGATGAAGATATCTGTCTCACCTTTTGCAATTGGTGAGGGAACGGGAGCTGCCATAGGTGAGTATTTGGCATTAGATCCTATAATATGTATCAATTGATGAAAGGATATCGTGCCAGGTTTATTCCTTCCATTTCCCCCGGGGTATCCGCATTTCAAACCTGACCCCTACCCCCGGTTGTCCACATTCGTGAATTTCAATGCCGGTCATGGTAAGAATTTCCCTGATAAGAAACAATCCAAGACCGGTATGTTTTCCATATCCCTCTTCAAATATGATGGTCTTTTCTGACACCGGAATCCCCCCGCCATCATCTTCATAGATAATGATCAGATCATCGTTTTCCTTTTCTGCCTTAAATTGGATTGATTTTAGATTCTTTCCATGGCGGATTGAGTTGTCAATCAGGTTTTCAAAGACCTTCTCAATAAGAGGATCAGCAAAAATGTGTGCATCATCCCCGGTGAATGAGTAGAGGGAGTGATCTACCTGGTGATATCTCGCTGCATGAAAACAGAGTGAACTTACCTGGAACCATTTCGGGTCAAGGATACCAAGATTCTGGTATTCGAACGTCGTCTGTAATTGTTTTATGATATTCATACAGGGATGGAATGCCTGTTTTAATAATTCTGCTTCCTGACTGGGAATATTTCCGAGACTGACCAGATCAAGGATTGCCATGACTGTTCCCAGTTCATTTTTTATGTCATGACGGGTGATGGAGCTTAACATCTTCAGCTTCTTTTGCGCCTGTAGCAGGGCATGTCTCTTCTCGATGTCGTGTGTAATATCTCTGAATATGAGCATTAATGAGAGTGATTCTCCAATTAATACCTTTTTTGCTGCAATCTCCACAGTAACCGGGCGTCCATCCTGCCCTCGCAGCACTCCTTTTACAAATGGACTAATCTGTGTATCATCCAGAATAATACGATCAGATATTGCCTCTCTGGACTTTGGATCAATGATCTCCTGAGGTTTTTTCCCGATTAGTCCGGTTGGGTCATCATACCCGAGGATCTGACATGCCATAGGATTGACATATCGTATTACATTATCCCTGTGAATAATGGCTCCGTCAGGTAGATGCTCAATAAAACTTCGAAATTTGCGTTCACTGTTCAGCAGGAGTTCTTTTTGACGGTCAACTTCATACAGTCTGGATCGAATCTCCTCGTTCTGCGCTGCAATCGTTTCATATGAAGTGTTGAGTTCCTGATATCGACGCGATAATTCAAGTTCAAGTTCTTTTATCAGTGTGATATCCCGCATTGATTCAATTGCACCGATAATGGTGTCTGATTCATCATAGAGAGGGCTTGCCTTAATCCAGATTTTTCGTTTTCCCTGACTGCCAAAATTCATCCACCTCTCTGCAGTTATTGTCTTGCCATCATAGGACAATCCTTCATAGCATTGCTGGAGACCGATATCCGGATTGAGCATATAATCCGCGAGTGAATAACCTGACTCACCAAAGACATATTCAGAACAGTCGGAAAGTTTCTTCCCAAGAAGATCGGATTCAGGAAATCCTGTTATCTCTTCAAGTGCCTTGTTCCAGCAGATAATAGATCCTTTTGTATCAATAGCCACGGTTGGGTCTGGGAGATGGTTGATTATTGCTTTTGACTGATTGCTGACATGAACAAACTCAAGTTCTTTCCGTCTTTTTTCTACCGATTTCTGAATCATATCCACAAGTTCAGCAAAGAGCAATCGTGGGTTTCCTTCTTTTGGCAGATAAAAATCAGCCCCATTATTAAGGGCTTCAATCACTATCTTTTCACAACCTCTCCCGGTGAATAAAATAAAAGGCTCCTGATGCCTTGAGTTTCGAAGTTCTTTTAAAAATGCAATACCATCCATCTCCGGCATCTGATAATCGGAAATGATGATATCATATGTTGATATTGTAAGGTGATGCAGAGCTTCCTGAGCCGAAGCAACAGTGGTAACATTCAGATTTCTGTATCTTTTCAGGAATGATTTTCCAATTTCACGTAATTCAGGTTCATCATCAACAAAAAGAACTGAATACATTGCTTTCTAATCGATATAGATCTGGTTAGACGAAAAATATATGGATGTGTTCAGCAAAGGCGCATCGAAATATACATATTTTTATAGAATCAGTGAAGGTAGATATGAATGTTACGTTGTTTCTCAATCCCCTACATGGCTAAATAAGTAACACATCGGGAAATCATAAGAACGAAATTATTACACCTTCTCTCAAAATTACCAATCCCTGGTCAGGACTCTTCGCATTGCATAGTATGACTGTCATATGAAACACTTGAAGTACATTGAGCTTATAGTACCTATTCACATGACTTTCTGCTCTGAATTTAGTGTCAATGTGATAACATGACACAATAAAGGAGATCTTACAAAATGGAGACAACAGATCTGGTTAAAAAATATGTATCTTTCTCAGGATTTCATTCTGTCCGGGCACGTATTCTGTTCTGGGGTGGAATCTCACTCATCTTGATTGCAGGATTTATTATTGGTTATGCTGCCTTTACTATGCGGGATCAGGCAGTGACATCCACGCAGAATGAGATCACCGGTTTTGCTGCGTCGCAGGCGGGTATCATCAATGCCCAGCTGGAAGTAGGGCTTGATACCACCCGTTCTTTTGCTGATGCTCTTGCCGGAGCCAAAGATGCCGGGGTTTCCTTAAGTCGGAAAGACGTCACTTCCATGCTCTACAGGATTGTCAAAGAAAATCCTCAGTTTGTCGGTATGGCGTCGTGCTGGGAGCCAAATGCGTTTGACGGGAGAGATCGTGAGTATGTGAACACGGAGAGTCATGATGCAACCGGACGGTTTATTCCATATTTTGGAAGAAGCAGCACCGGAGAGATAAAGCTGGAACCGCTGGTTGATTATGAAACACCCGGACTTGGTGACTGGTATCTCATTCCCCGACAGACCAGGATGGAGACCATAGTCGAACCCTATCTGTATCCCATCCAGGGACGGGATGTTATCATGACCACCACTGATGCTCCTGTTCTTGTGAATAACAACTTCCTCGGTGTGGTTACGGCAGATATAAATCTTGAAGACTTTCAGAAGATGGCTGACAGTATTGACGCCTATGACGGATCTGCACGGATGTATATTATCAGCAACGGAGGATATGTGGTTGCTGCAACAAAAACTCCGGAATACATCGGTAAAAAGTTGGAAGAGACAGATATCGGTCAAAAAGATGTTTCTCACATATCGGATTCACTAAAAAGCGGGACCGGCAACACCCTGGTTGATTCAGATTATATCAAGGCAGTGTCTGTCTTTACACCGGGGAGGACCAATACACCCTGGCTCGTATATGTTACCGTGCCGGTTGAAGTTGCAACACGGCAGGCCAACTCCATCGTCTTTGTTCTTTTGGGAATAGGTATCCTGTTTATCCTTATCGGTCTAGGACTTTTATATGTTACCACAACCCGGGTTACCAGGCCAATCAGGGATATTACTGAGTATGCACAGAAAATTTCCCGGGGCGAACTATCAGTAACCACAACAGAATCCAGTGATGATGAGATAGGAGTTTTAAATCAGGCATTTACTGATATTGGGACTACATTTCGCCATTTCCGGGATGAGATACAGAATATCAGTGCTGCGGCATCTTCCGGTAATCTGAATGTCAGAGGAGATGTTGGAAAATTCCAGGGAGATTACGCGGTTATCATTGATGGTGTGAATGACATTGTCGATGCCATGGCAGTACCTCTGAATGAGGCCATACGCCTCTCAAAACAGTATGCATCCGGAGACTTTGACGCACGGGTAAATCCGGATCTTCACCTTGTGGGTGAGTTTGTCACATTCCGTGATGCCCTCAATACCATTGGCATTGATGTTTCAAAAGCACTCCGGGCGGTAAAAGGTCAGATGGAGGACCTGGCATCTCTGATGGATGACGTCACACAGCAGATAGACAATATTACTCAGGAGACAATACAGGCACAAAAGAGCATTGAGGATGTGTCAGAGGGTGTCCATCATGTCGCCACGATTGCAGCCGCCGTCAGAAATGTAGCGGATAAGAGCAGTCATACAACCAGGCAGATACACGCCGCCATGGAAGATCTGGGAGCAACTGCTTCTTCTGTCGGGGCGAAGATGGAGCATGTGTCAGATCTTACCGGAAATGCCGCAACCCTCTCTGAAAAAGGGAAAGAGGCAGCAGGTCAGGCTGAATCAGGCATGCAGAGTATCATTGGTTCTTCATCAGATATTGACCGGATGAATCAGGATATTCATGTTCAGATGCAGGAGATTGGCCGGATTGTAGACATGATAAGTTCAATTGCAGAAGAGACGAATCTTCTGGCCCTGAATGCTGCAATTGAGGCCGCCCGTGCAGGAGATGCTGGTCTTGGGTTTGCTGTCGTCGCAGCGGAGGTCAAGGAACTTGCAAACGAGTCGCAAAAGTCTGCAGAGAATATTGCCGGTATAATTTCCGGACTTCAGAAAAAATCACAGGAGATGGCTGGAGCGATTCAGAAGTCGATATCTGAAGTTCATAATGGAAATATCGCAATGAATGAAACACTTACGGTTTTTAATGACATTGTTCATTCTAT
>CAZEWE010000049.1:0-17043 GCA_964515765.1 uncultured Methanospirillum sp.
GTAAGAATTCGTTTCTCCCCATCCGATTCAACCAGCGATGCATTCACCTCGATGGGCTGGACACTCCCGTCCGGATGGACATAATCAACCCGAAGCCCTCTGACCGAGCCTGTTTCAACACATCTCCTCACTTCTGCAGCATTTCTTTCAAGATCATAAGGAGCAGTCCACTCGGTCACCGATTTACCCAGTATTTCATGAAGTGACGACCGGCCGGCCAGCTTGACATACATATCATTTGCATCGAGGACCTTTCCTTCCATGTCAAGAACCACGTAACCGGTCCCCGTGGTCTCGATAAGATTCCGATATCGCTCTTCACTCCGGCACATCTCTTCTTCCCATTCTTTCCGGTGAGTAATATCAATCCCGATACCGACAAAGAAGTCAAGTTCCCCGGAATGATTCAGGACCGGCCGGCCCCGCCATTCCACCAGGGAAACCTTTCCGGATTTACTAATTATCCGGTTTTCGTTCAGAGTTGCAGAACTATCGTCCACAATTCTGCTAAACACATCGGTTACCATCGTATGATCTTCGGCCGGTACAAAGGTGGTCAGGTAATCTTTCCCTTTCACTTCATCTTCAGAATACTCAAGCGTATCAAGGAGCATCCGGTTCATCATGATCGTCTTTCCATCAGCACCGATTGCGACGATAAATACCGGGGATGTATCAAGTAATATCTTTGAAAAGAGTCGCTCCGATTTCAGGAATTGATCTGCCTCTTTCTCTGCGGTTACATCAAGGATCACTCCGCTGAATAACAGACCATCAGTAACCCAGACAGGAGCAGATATGCCATGGATATAAATAATCCTCCCATCTGGACGCCGGAACCGGCCTTCAAAATCCCATGCCACTGCATTTTTCACAGCCTGATCGATCGATGCCGATAAACGTTCCTTATCCTCCGGGACAATACAGGCAATGAATTTCTCAAGGAACGTTGATGTATCCCCGGAAATACCAAGGATTTCATCAACCCGGGTGCTCACATAAGAGAGACCAACCTCACCAGAGTCTTTTACGTAAAACTGGAAGACAATACCAGGGATAGTATTCGCAATCCCGGTTATCTGCTCATTACTCCGCCTGAGTGAGTCCTCGATCCTTCTCCGCTCCGTCACATCAATCATCGTTGAAAGGATCTCACGTTCTCCCAGATACTCAATAAAAACGGCTGAAGAAAGAACCGTTTTCAGCGTTCCGTCTTTTGCCCGGATCTGAACCTCTTCACCGTCCAGATATCCCTGCCTCATCAGTTTGTCAGTTATCCGTGCAAGATCTACAGGTGAGACGATATCAAAATCTCCGGCCGTTTTCCCTACCAATTCGTCAGACGAATACCCGGTGATCTTTTCATGGTAGGCATTGCTGAGCTGATGCACTCCGTCCTGGTCATATAAAATGCATGCATAGGGAGCAAGATCAAACAGGGTTCTGAACCGGTTTTCACTCTCCTGTAAAGCCTGCTCCTTTACAAGTACCATCTGATAATTTTTCTGGAGTGCCTCTTCAGACGCCCGAATCTGTTCATATGCTGCCTGGAGCTCATCTTCAGCCCGTTTTCGTTCGCTGATATCCCTGAAATACCAGACCCGGCCATAATACTCCCCGGCACTCCCAACCATCGGAGCCGAAAAGCGTTCCAGTATCTTCCCATTCCGAAGTTCCACCTCTTCGAAACTCTTCTCTTCATAATGAGCATAGAGGTATCTGACCCTGGAAATAAACTCATCCGGGTCGACAAGGAGATTTAAAACAGATGAGAGGACCTGATCATCGTTGCAGGTCGAAACAACCTCATCAGAAACCCCCCATACTTCTTGAAATTTTTTATTGCACCCAAGAATGAGTCCATCCTTATCGACTATAAGGATACCATCCAGGGCAGCTTCCTGCTGGGTCTGCAGGATAACATTTTTAAAAATAACTTCATTTTCGGCATTTTTACGTTCGGTAATATCCTGAATTACCCCGAGAACACGGATGATTTTTCCATCTGAATCCCTCTCACATCTTGCCCGCGAATGGATGTACTTCTGTTCTGAACCGTCAGCCGGCTCAATCAGGTATTCAATATCATAGGGAATATCACGTTCAATCAGATCCACGAGAGTCTGATGCACCCGTTCCCGGTCAGTGATGCAGGACTCTATATCCTCAATGGAGAAATCTCCAGCAACGGGGGGATAGCCAAAGATAGCCAGGCCTTCAGCAGATCCCCAGATGGTATTTGTCTTGAAATTATATTCCCATGCACCGGTATGAGCAATCTCCTGTGCCTGGATTAGCCGTTCTTCACTTATACGGACCAACCGTTCACTTTCGGATAGTTCTTCGTATTTTTCCCGAAGCTCCTCTTCATCTGCAGCTATCTGCTCATATGCAACTCGTAACTGCTCTTCTGACTGTTTCTTATCAGTAATATCACGGCCTACCACCTGGTATTCGGAGGTGAACCCCGCCTCATCAAATAATGCCCGGACTGTCCATACCTGCCAGTAGCTGTTCCCATCCTTTCCGGGCACCATCCGTTCCATCTCCCGAACCGGGTTGTCAGGAGTAAGAGATTGTAAAAATGCTTCAACAACTGCATAATTTTGAATCTCCATGATATTTCGGATGTTTTTCCCGACCGGATGCTCAAGGCCAATCAGGGGTGTGTAATACTGGCGGTATGCCTCATTGGTAAAGGTGATAACTCCTTCTGGAGTGAACCGGGCAATCATCTCGGTCTGATCATTGACAACCGAGCGGTATCGTTCCTCACTCTTCCGAATCTCCTGTTCCGCTTGCTTTAACTGGGTGATATCCCTGATAGACTCAATGGCACCGGTGACCGTTCCTGACTGATCATACAGCCTGCTGACTTTGAGCAGAATATGGAGGTGTGACCCATTTACATGAGTAAAATCGGTCTCAGCGGTGATGGACGTCCCGGACCGCTCAATATGTGAATAAAACTGAAGAATGGTCTCATCAGGTTCATCTATCAGGTCAATGAGTACCGGACGATTTGAGTGATAAAAAGCGGCACCGTATTCTTCCTTCCCCTTTCCAATAATATCTTCAGAGGACATGCCGGTCAGTTCTTCTATGGCATGGTTCCAGGCAATCACTGTCCCGGTCACATCAACGGCAAAGGTCGGGTCGGGAAGGAAATCTATGATATCGGAGAGGCGTTTTTCAGAAGATTTCACCGCCCGCTCTGCTTCTTTTCTCCGTACCGCCTGACGGATTTTATGGACCAGTTCAGCGAACTGTGATTTTGGCTCTCCTCCTTTCTGCAGGTAAAAATCAACTCCAAAATCAATCGCCTGGATGACCACTTCTTCCCTGCCGCGACCGGTAAAGAGGATAAAGGGGATATCTCCATACTTCTGACGGACTTCCTGAAGGAGCTGAATACCATCCATCCCGGGCATCTGATAATCGGATACAATGCCATCAAATGATCCACTGGCAATTTTGGAAAGAGCTTCCGACGCTGAGGGAGAGGTATCTACGGTAAGATTACCAAACCGCTCCATGAAGAGCTTACCAATCGTGAGAAGGTCAGTCTCATCATCGACATAGAGGACCTTTAGTTTCCGTTCTTCCATTGTTAAACCGTAAATGCCTCAATTTTATGCTGCAGTATTTCCACCATCCCGGCAATCATGAGAGAAGCACTTGTAATCTCCTCAGTGGTAGCACCAAATGGAACAGGGAGATACGTATTTTATCCCTCATCGTATGGAAATATAATAGTAACTCAGCCTATTTGGGCATGAAGTGGTGCACCAGAGAAAATAGGGAGAGATACGATGTCCCATATCATGGGACCAAAAAAAGAGTCCCACTACCACAATAAAGACCCGAAGAAAAAATAGAGGACGTTTCCTCTTCAGGGAACCCGGATTATCCCAGTCAAACGGAGGACGCCCTTAACCCCCCGGCCTTCAGTATTTCAAACTGATCACAAAGGGACGATCCAAAAACCCCTCATTCGTGTTGAATGAAATACCAGACATTCCCCTTATCTGAGATTTTTTATCGATCTCATCAAGGAGATCCAGGTACTCAGAGATGTCATCAGATGGACCATAATCTGAACCCATTTTTTCCCTATACTCTCGTGTGTTTTCGTCGCATTTATAAAGATTTATAGCGGCGCCATTATACACACTATTATATCCCTAATGGGAGATGGTACTGCATGGATAACGTGCATGAGCTCATCATTGCCACATTATCTGACCATCCGGCAGCCCTGACCATAACAGAGATAGCCAGCTTTTCAGGGCTGAACCGACATGCGGTAGCCAGGCATCTTGATACCCTGGAACTGCTTGGAAAGGTCCGGAAAATTCAGCAGGGAAATGCAAAGAAATACTTTCGGGTTACCTCCGTTCCGGTATCAGGACTCATTGACATCAGTTCAGACCTCATAATCATCGTCGATAAAAACCTTGTAATTCAGTATATCAATAACGCTGCTGAACAAAAACTGGGGCTTTCCTGTAGTGAAATAGTGGGAGAACCAATTGAGATGCTAAGTGCCGACATCTTCTCCTCACATGATGTAATTGAAGGGCTGAAAAACCACTCCCCAAATAAAGTATTCAGAGCAGAAGTATCCCATCCGGATGGCACTATATACAGCATCACTATCATTGAGATATCCCTTGAGGTTGGGAAAAACCTCATTTCAATCACGGCAGAAGATATCACAGACGCAAAACGGGCTGAACGGGAAGTTGTCGAGAGTGAGGAGAAGTACAAAGCATTGTTCAGGGCAAATGCAGATCCGGTCTTTCTTGTCAACCAGGATTCAGGCACTATTGTTGATGTAAATAAAGCCGCCTGCGATCTGTACGGGTTTGGCCATGAGGACCTCCTGGGAGTGAATATCGTCAGCATCGCTGCAGATCCACATAGAACAGCCGAATTTATTCAGAAAGCCGTACCATTCACTCCGGTAGATTATCACCTTCACCGGAACGGGAGGGTGTTTCCCGTCGAATTATCCACGGTAATGGTACAGATTAATGGAGTAAACACTGTTATAACTACAACCAGGGATATCACGAAACGAGTCATGGTTGAGGAGGCAATCGCCCAGATACGACGAAATTTCGAGACTTTTTTCAATACAACGGATGATTTTTTATTTGTAGTCAGCAAAACAGGAATCATTCTTGAAGTAAACAGAACTGTTATCCAGAGACTTGGCTATTCCAGGGAGGATTTAATTGGATCTTCAATACTTATTGTCCATCCGCCAGAAAAGCAGAATGAAGCGGAAGAGAACATTCATTCCATCATGGCAGGGATGATTGCAACCTGTAAAATCCCGCTTATTACACGAAATAGAGAGATCATTCCTGTTGAAACACGGGTCACGACGGGAGAATGGAATGGGAAACCAGCGTTCTTCGGAGTAAGCAAGGACATATCACAGATAACGATATCAGAGGAGAAATTTTCAAAGGCATTCCATTGTAGTTCTCTTCCTAAAGCAATCCTGACTCTGGATGAGAGAAGGTTTCTTGATGTAAACAATACCTTTCTTGCACTGGTCCATCTGTCTCGTGAGGACGTTATCCATAAAACCTTTCATGAAATCGGATTTTCTATCTCTCCGGCAGACATTACTCACCTGAACAAGATAATTGACCAGACAGATAAGTTTCAGAACGTTGAGATAAAATTCCGGATTCCGGACCATTCCGAAAAAATAGGACTCATTTCAGCGAATAAGATCGATTTTGGAGAAGGTACCTATCTGCTGGTGACCATGGTGGATATTACCAGTCTGCGAAAGACAGAGTCTGCCCTCCGTAAGAGTGAGAGAAAATTCCAGACGTTACTTGAAACATTAAACGAGGGAATATGGGCCATCGATAAGGACGGGTATACCACCTATGTCAATCCAAAGATGGAGAAGATCCTGGGGTATGAACCAGGCGAGATGATCGGCAGACATCTCTTTTCTTTTATGGATGACGAGTGGAAAGCAAAAGCACAGGAAAATACCAGGCAGCTCATACAGGGAACACTTGGCGGTTTTGAATTTGAACTTATTCGAAAAGACGGGGAAACAATATTTACATCCATGGAAGCGGTCCCTTTTCTTGGAAAGAACGGAGAGTACCAGGGAGCAATAGCCGGAGTAGTCGATATTTCCCTTCAGAAATTAAAAGAGGCGGAACTTGCGGATAGTGAGGAAAAATACCGGGCTCTCTTCCATGCAAGCCCGGATGCCGTCTTTCTCATTACTCAGGAGACCGGACAGATAATGGATGCCAATCCTTCAGCAGAACGCAGATACGGGTACACCAGGCAGGAATTATTGCAGATGAAAAACACCGATATCTCTGCTGAACCCGAAAAAACCAAACTTGCGACTCTAAATCCGGATCCCTTCATTCCACTCAGGTATCACCGGCATAAGAATGGAACAGTCTTTCCAGTCGAAATTACCACAAGCAGCTTCACATTAAAAGATACCTCGTTCATTATTGCGACGATTCGGGATATCACCGAGCGAGTGCAGTTAGAAGAAGAGAAAAGGGCACGGGAAGAGATATTCAGACTTATCCCGGAGACCATCAATGAGGTATTCTGGGTCGCTGATGTCAGTATTGATACCAATGTCTATATCAGCCCAGGGTATGAGCAGATCTGGGGAAGGACACAAGAAAGCCTGTATCAAAATCCCCGTTCCTTTCTGGATGCCATTCATGAAGATGACCGTGAGCGGATAATAGCTCAGCTGGAGGTGAAAAAACAAGGGCTCCCCTTTGATCATGAATACCGGATTCGGCTGCCTGATGGATCAATCCGGTTAATCCGTGACCGGGGATTTCCCATACATGATAAAAACGGGAATGTTATCAGGTATGCTGGAATTGCTATGGACATTACCAGGAAACAAGAGTCATCCTGACCGATCTCTCCAGCCATCCAGATCCCGTCGGATGGCTTTATATGATATTGAAATATATGATAACTCACGCACATTCTTTAGAAAAAATCTGCATCAGGCATATATATGACAGAGAATGATCTTCGCTCCAACCATCCTGATCAGAGCCATTCCAAAACAATCAGGAAATAACCATGATAACCATCCTCTATGTTGATGATGAACCTGATTTTGTGGACTTGTGTAGAATATATCTTAAAAACCAGGAGGATTTTTACATAGATGCCTGTGATTTTGCCTATGATGCACTACAAAAGATAGCCAGTACGCCGTATGATATCATCATCTCCGACTACCAGATGCCCGGGATGAATGGAATTGAATTTTTAAAACATATTCGGAGCGATTACGGAGATATTCCATTTATTTTATTTACCGGGAGGGGGAGGGAGGATGTTGTCATCGATGCCCTCAATAACGGTGCAGACTTTTACCTTCAGAAAGGATCTGATACAACACCCCTTTTTGCTGAACTTGTCCACATGATTTACCGGGCGGTAGACAGAAAACAGGCAAAAACTGCATTACAAACAAGTATATCCCAGCTGTATCATGCAGAAGAGATTACCGGCCTTGGATACTGGTCTTTTGATCTGAATACAGGAATAGTATCCGGTTCTGATGGAGCGAAAAAGATCTATGGTCTTGGAGATCATGAGTGGACTATTGCCGAAGTTCAAACAATACCCCTTCCCGAGTACCGGCGCCTCCTTGATGAATCCTTAAAAGATCTCATATCCGGGGAAAGACCGTATAATGTCGAATTCCAGATTAAGCGTCCTGACGATAACAAAATCATTGATATCCACTCCATAGCAGAATATGACCCGGTCAGGAACCGGGTTTTCGGAACCATCCAGGATATTACCCGGATGAAGGAGGTGGAGCGGGAACTACGGAAGAAAAACGAGGAACTCACCGCCATCCATGCGAAAATTACCGAGTCAGAAGAGGAACTCATCACCCATATCGATATGCTGACCCGCCAGTCTGTCAAAATACGGGATCGGGAAGAACAGATCCGACTTCTGAGCGATAACCTGCCAAACGGTCTCGTCTACCAGTTACTCATAAAGCCGGACGGAAGCCGGTCTTTTCAGTATATCAGTGCAGGAGTGGAACAGATTCATCAGGTATCAGCACAGAAGGTGCTCGAAGATCACACAGTTCTATATAACCAGATTATTCCAGATGACCTTCCGGGGTTGATGCATGCAGAACAGGAGGCATTCAAGACGAAATCCTCATTCTCCTACGAAATCCGGGTACGGACCCCTGATGATCAGATCCACTGGATCCTCCTTCGCTCCATCCCTCATGTACTCCATGACGGGTCCATCCTCTGGGACGGCATCGAAATCGACATATCAGACCAGAAAAGGGCTGAAGAGGAACTTCGAAAGATCCATGAACTCTTTCATCAGTTCATGCTTCACTCCCCGATTTACATCTATGTAAAGGAAGTTACACCGGATACAAGCCGGGTGCTCTATGCCAGTGAAAATTTCCAGGAGATGATTGGAATCCCCGGTTCCCGGATGGTGGGTCATACGATGGATGAACTCTTTCCTCCGAATTTTGCCGAAAAGATCGCCGCTGATGACTGGAACGTTGTCTCAAACGGGAATGTTCTAAAAATTCGGGAGAACCTGAATGAAAAGCATTACATCACGATAAAATTCCCCATCATTGAGAAGAACAGAACGCTCCTTGCCGGATACACGATAGACATTACTGAACTTCATAAGACACAGGAAGCGTTGCATGAGGCAAATCAGAAGATCCGCCTCCTCACCGGTCTTACGAGGCATGATATCTTCAATGAATTATCGGTCATCATGGGATATCAGGATCTGATGGCAGATACAGAAGACCTTGAAGAGATTCGGGATTATTTATCAAGAGCAAAGAAAACCTGTGAACAGATTATCGCCACCACCAGTTTCACCCGTGAGTATGAGGATTTTGGAACGACTGAAAGCCGGTGGCAGAATGTCCGGAGAATTATCGAATCCGCAAAAAATGAGGTCAATACTGATGGTATTACCATAATAAATGATATACCGGAGAATTGTGAGATTTATGCAGATCCGGTAATAAGAAAGGTCTTTACCACTCTTTTAGAGAATGCCATCCGTCATGGGGAGACGATAACCACCATACAATGTTCCTGCAGGACAGAGGAGAACCAGCTTATTATTGCCTGCCAGGACGATGGGATTGGTGTTCCCTATGACGAGAAAAGTTGTATCTTCGGGCATAAGTACGGGAAACATACCGGAATAGGGCTCTTTCTGGCAAAAGAGATCTTATCAATCACCGGCCTTTCCATTCGTGAGTGTGGTGAGCCGGGAAAGGGAGCACGATTTGAGATAATCGTTCCTGAAAAAGAGTATCGTTTTCTTTCTGATTCAAAGAAAAAAATTACTGATGAGAATGGGTAAGATGTAAAACCTCATCCTCAATACTCTCCATCTTATGAATGACCTGATCCAGGAGCGCCAGGACTGCAGGCATGACTATGACTGCTCCGATGAGGGAGAAGAACACGGCGATTATCGTACTCAGTCCAAAATTACTCACGATAGGAAATGTCGAGAGGATGAGAGCCGAGAACCCGAAGAAGGTGGCAAGACCTGATACCAGGATTGCCGACCCTATCTTCCTGACACTATAGGTGATCGATTCAATCACATTATCATTGGTTTCCCGCTCTTCAATGTACCGCTCCATTACCAGAATCGTATACTGACATGCGATACCAATTGTCATAGACCCAAGACATGCCGTCAGGATATTATAATCAATACCCAGGAGATACATCGCCACGGCATTCCATCCGACAATCGCGACAATGGGGATGATCGGGGTGATTGCATTGATATTCCGGTAGACAACTCCCAGAAATACCACAACCAGCAGGAACCCAAGATATGTCATAGCCTCCTTGCTCTCCACCAGTTCACGGATAAGGGTTGTGAATAATTCAAACGAGCCGACAATTCGGGTCTGTATTCCAGGGGGAGGATACACAAATCTCAAATCACCTTCGATCTGTTCACGAAGATCTCCCTTTTGCGGCGTATCAAGTTTCATGGTATAGAGCTTGATAATCGCTTCATTCCGTCCGTTCAGGAACTGATTCTTAATATCAGCAGGAATACTCTCAAGTACATGAGATAAATTACTCTTCGTTTCCGGTAAGGCTCCATCGTTATACATCCTGATATAATCAGCAATACTCACCGCATTTGTCAGTTGTGCACGCGAATTCATCTCATACTTCGTAAACGACTCCATCCATCTGATTGATTCGAGTGAGATAACATCAGATCCATAGACCAGAATTGCGACCGGGTCAGTCGAGCCAATGGTCCGTGATACCTTATCCATCGTAACCTTTGCAGGCATATCTCCCGGAACAAACGATTGTTCATTGGTGTTGATGGGGATCTTCGGATCCAGCTGGATACCAATGAACGCGACCATAACCACCACCAGAAGAACCGGAACCGGCCGTTTTGCAACCCATTCAGCAATCCTTGAAAGGGACAGATCAATAATCTCCGACTGGCGGGATTTTCCAGCTCCCTTCGGTGTATATCCGACCAGAAGTGCAAACAATGGAATCCCGATTAATGACGTGAGATAACAGACCACGACCCCGATGATTGCTACCAGCCCGAATGACTGAATCATAGGCACCGGAGAGATGAACATCGCCATAAATCCCATCGTTGTCGCAAGCATGGCATAGAGCACCGCCGGACCGGTCTTGACTATCGTAGTTTTCACTGCTGCTGACAATGGACCATTCCTGCTCTCCTCTTCCAATCTGGACTGAAACTGAATGGCATAATCAATCCCAAGGCCGAGAAGAATCGGGAATGCAGACACCACCGACATCCCCACCTGAATATGTGCCACTCCCATAAGACCAAAGGTGAATAAGAGTCCCAGCGTAACGATCAGGATAGGAAGGAACCGGTGGCTGACATAGGTGAACAGCAGTCCAATCACGATTACCATGAGGACAAGTGCTGCAAGAATAAGCGTTCCCATGGATGTACTCAGTTCATCTGCCATCTCCTGCGAAAATGCAGCATCTCCCGTCAGTTGAATAGATAATCCAGGTGGAATCGTGGTACTTGCAATAAATGACCGGATATTTTCCATTGCGGACTTTTTCTGATCAAGGGTAAGACCGGGATCAAGGGTGATCATCCCCATGGAAAGAAGATTGGACGGGACGTACTGCTTTACCACCGATTCCGGGAGCGTCTGTATCACCGCCTCAATCTCAGCCTGATTGCCAGGAATTGTCCCCGAGGTCTTCTCCTTGATCACCTCGGTTATCTGCGATACGGCAGATACATACTGGAGGCTTTCGATAGGAGCTGCAATCGAATCAATATACTGTAATTGATCAGGACTGAGCGGTGTGCCGGATTCGTACAACAGAACAAGGGTGTTTTGCTGAAAGGTGTCCTGATAATGATCGGTGATAATTCCCCGTTCAGAGGTCGGACTCATGTAGGTGTCATTTCCGGTCACCATCGAGATCATGGTCATACCAAGGAGCGATACGGCCATGAGCACCAGGATACATCCGGAGAGCACTTTTGGATGGTCCACTACGACGTCAGCGATACGACTAAAAATTGATGACATAGGTCCTTTCCAGTTGTTCAGACTCTCTGTCCCTGTTTTTTTGTCCGGATAAAATGAGCCCCGCCGATAATTCCTGCCAGAATAATCACGATCAGGAGGAGGTTTGACAGAATACCGGGTCCGGATGGTTTCTCAACCATTACCGGCACTTTAATGGTTTCAGAGATTCTGCTGGTGTCCAGTGCATCACGATACCTGACTTCTGAATCAAGCCCGTAATCCTTTATGGTTGCATCAGATCCAACCGTAACCTGAAACCTGGCAATGCTTGTCTCCCCCGGACCCATATCACCCAGATAGGCCAGATCATCACCGCTTGAAAACGGATCAACTGCACTAATCCGGGCCTGTGCGTTATAGGCGACCGATTCTCCGACATTTTTATAGGTCACTTCAATAACACGGCTCTGACCTGGATGTACCATGGAATCAGACCCGGTGACTTCAAATGCGATCTTCGCCAGTACCGGAATACCAATCTCCTCTTCAGGAGTGCTCATGAGTTCGCCATTGGTATTCTCATACCTGACCTGCACCTTGAGCGGGTACTGCTGAGCCTGGGCATCCTGGCTTACTGATACCTTAAATTTCGCATCAATCTCTGCACCAGGAGCAAATGACCCCAGGTAGACGATACCATCAACCGGGACCACGGGGGAATTTCCACTCCGGATAATCTCTGCAACAGCCCGTTCTCCTCCATCTGCTCCGGTGTTCTTAATTCTGAGCGTAACATACCCGGAACCTCCAGCATGGATCTCTTCAGGTGTCACCTGAATTATCTCAGCATTCATCGCGGATTTCACCGTGAACGGAAGGGTCAGGGATTTTGCATGTTCCTCGTACCGATAGGTGACACTATCTGTTCCCAGTTGTTCTGCATATGCCAGGTTCGTATATCGGATTGTGAACGGGAGAGAATAGCTACCTGCTTTCGCATCATCTGCGACCCGGATTTGAAAGGAAGCAAGGGCACTTTCAGAGCCTTTAATGTCACCAATCATCTGTGAATCAGATTTTATCAGTACCGGTGCACCACCGGACCCTACTGTTGCCGTCACCATCTTCGCGGTACTCGGGTGATCATCCTGCTCAACAATGCCGGACTGGACCATTTTCATCTTATTCAGACCGTCGTTTTGTATTCTGATATCAAGACTGACCATTTCTCCAGGGACGAACTCATTTGTTCCGGAGATGGCGATGGTTAGGTTTGGTGAACCTGCGAGGTATTTTGTACCGGCCAGTACAGGCGTTGTCATAGACGATACGACTATCAGGGCTATGCCCAGTATGAGAAATGCTTTTTGCGAATGTGCGATTATCATATAATTGGTCTCAATTCATTTCCGTCCATGCCAGTACACATGGACAGAAATTATGCAATCTTTCAACTCTTTCGGTTGCCAATTAGGCCGGGACCATTATGTTCCGGGCTGTTCGTCTCTGGCGGGTCAGAACAGTCCGGTTCTTTTCATGCATCCTGCTCTATTCGGTGTAGAATGACCAGACCGACGAGTCATACTGATCGGTGAACATCGAAAGGATGGTATGCATCTCCTTGCTTGCGCTACAAAATCTCTTCAGATCAGAGGAGGATAATTTTGAAATGTAGGGGACAATGCTATTTCTCATGCTCTGAATGAGAGTCCTGAGTTCTTTTCTGCCTTCATCGGTGATGGATATGTTCATCGCTCTCCGATCCGCTGAATCCGGAGTTCTCTCAACCAACCCTTCAGAAACAAGATGTTCAACCAGTCGTGACATGTATGGCTTTGAGATGAACATCACAACGCAAAGATCTGACATTGATTTCGTTCCCTGAACCTCCAGAATACCAAGTAACCGGTATTTTGCCTCCTGCATTCCGGAGAGATCCGGGAAGGCTATCTTCATAATCACCTGGAATTCAAGAAACAACTGCAGTATCTCTGTTGCTGCAATCTCCTGGGGGGTCTTAGCCATCGTAGTCATCTACCTATACAAATTAGTTTACAGTGTAAATAAATGTATGTGTAAATTATGTAGTGACGCAATAATTTATGGAGTGCATTATTGACACTGGCACATGAATGCAGAAATCTGATTATCTGCATATGTTTCTCTTATACCGAGTATGGGCACCGAAGGAAGAACGGAACCGGCTCATTGTGAAGAACGCTCTTTTTAAAAAGAATTAATACATATAACCCGGGGTTTTTTCCGACACTCCCATATCCCTGGAGATCAAAACTGGTGTATGGAACATATCTCTTCATTTCTGGATGCAGATCCATTCGCTCAGGAACTGGGAATAAAACTGGAGTCGGTATCAAAAAATTCAGCAACCCTTTCCCTCGTGATCACTGAAAAGCACCTGAATTCTCATGGCACCGTCCATGGGGGGGTGATCTATACCCTCGCTGATGTTGCGTTTGCCGTTGCGAGCAATGCCGATGGCACTCCGTCTGTTGCAATCAACACCTCAATATCATATATGAAAGCGATAAAATCGGGGAAACTAATAGCAAAAGCTCATGAATTTTCTAAAAACCACACTCTTGGATCATACATCGTTGAGATACATGACCTTGAGGGAGAAAAGATTGCAGTTTTCCAGGGGCTTGCCTACCGGAAGAGACGATAATTATAGGATGTTTTTAAATTTCCAACGAGTTCACCATTCGACAATAACCAAGAACAACGTGATCTTCGAAGGATGAAGGTTAAAATGAAAATATCTGGCGGCTATAGAAACTCTGATACTGGAAGAGCGATAGCTCTAAAGAAGTTATATCTCTACAATTCGTAAAAATGGCGTAAATGTCATTGGAGGAATGGTATCAGCGTTCCATAATCTGCCATGGATAAACGGTACCAATGTTTTGGATCAACAGATATCCCTCTCTCGTAATCTTGTGTCAACCAGGAGCGACTGAACAGTTACGGCACAAGATGGCCCATTGGATCTCATTCAACATTGGCTGATCTTGAATGGTTTTACCGAGAATATATAATGACACTATACAAATCATAATTATCAGGATAGGTATGATCCAAACAGACCCCACAAATCATAGAGCTCTTGTCACAGATATGACTGGAACGTCCCTATATTTTGAACAAGGTTTTATTTTCATCGATTCTGGTATTGGTGGAGAAAACGTTGCGTACACCCTGAAAGAACCGGTGAAGATATCAATAGTATTTGATGATGAGAGCAGCGAATATATTCTTTCAAATGATCTCCTTCATCTCTTATCCCATCATTCATCTCTCCCAGACGCAATTCGGAGTATTCAGGAGCAGATCTATATCCTATATGAGGAGTATGTAATTGCAGAACCGGTTCATTTTCATAAATCAGGGATGGCTTTTCGTGAACTATTAAAGGGATTGGTTGAGGTTTCGTGACCTCAAGAAAGAGTGAAAAAGTGGTAAAAGCACTTTTAAAAAAAGGATTTGTATGTAAAAATACCCATCACCGGTATTTGGTTTTTTCAAATCAGGGTAAAAGTACTGACATTATTACCTTTGTAAGTCATGAAAAAAGAGAGATGAGCGATGCATTGCTTTCAGCAATGGCACGACAGATCTCACTTTCAAAAGAAGATTTTCTTTTGTTAATCGACTGCACTATTGATGAATCAGATCTCATAGCCAGGTACAAGGAAATCGGAAAAATCGACTGATATTCGAAATGAGAGAAAAAAATAACTGCTCATCCTGATAACCCATGAGATTTCGGATATCCCGCAAATATTACCCTGAATATTCCTGCAGACATCAAAAGGTTTAAATTACAACCCACTCATGGTAGTATAGAGGAGGAAAGATTATGGAGCCACAAAAAATCCCGAAAATGTCTAAGGAAGAGTATGATGCCCTGATTAAACGCCAATATGTCTCCAGAATTGCATTCAAAGGATTCGACCATCCATATATTGCCCCATTTATGTATACTTTTGACGGCAGATACCTGTATTTCCTGTCTTCCAATTATGGAAGAAAGATGGAGTACTTCAAACATGAACCCAGAGTATCTGTAGAGATTGAAGAGTATTCACCGGATCTGTCTTCATTTACATTTGTGAGCCTGCAGGGATTTCTTGAGGAAGTGCAGGACCCATCCCATAAATTGGAGGTCAGGCAGCAGTTTGTCAATATGATCAAAAAGAATCATCTTTCATCACGGGTGCTGACGGCGTTTGGTCACACAGCTCAGGATGACCCGGATGTGATTCTCCGTGAAGAGCGGGCCTCGGTCTGGAAACTGGTCGGTGTGAAAGATATTGTTGCACTGAAAAACGGGTAAGTGCATCAAAAACCCTGAATTTTTTCTCATATCAGAACCAAATCCGTAACGTGACCATGTCAAAGAGGGATGTCTACCAGTATACCTGAAAGGTAGCCATTTGCGAAATCCCTCTGAACTTCCACGAATAGCTTCTGATGCCAACATCCTCAATCACTCTCTTTCCATGAATCGCCCCTGATTGATAACCTGGGGCCCGGTCTGTAAACAAATATGGCATGATTACAATAATTTCAAAACCAGATTTATTCGCGCCAATAGCAAGTGAATGCAAATTTAGAATTTAATATACGGTTTTTTTGTTCCCGAAACGGCAACCAATTCGGGCATTCCATTCAGAACAAAAAAAGGTTACAGAGTTGTTGTCTTTTTATATCCGTCCATGATCTCAATGACCACCGGAATCAGGGCAGAGATATTCTCCTCTGATCCCTCGGTTATATTTGTCATGGTTTCCTGAACAACTTCATCTGCTTTCTGTTTCAGATCCCTAATCTCATCAATGGAACTCTCTGCAAAACGGGACTCAAATACTGCTGCATCTGCATCAAATGCTGCCATCTTTTCATCATAGAGATCCACAAGGGCCGGATCTGCAGTCAGGACATATCCTTCCTGAGCATTGACCGCGTTCAGCAGGTGTGTATACAATAACAGCCTGAAACTTTCTTCATCAAGCATGCTTTTATCGATGTATCTGGCAATAATATCATCAAATACCCCGATAAGGCTCACCGCTGCATCCTTATATGCGACTACTTCCTCATCTGCCGGAGCGAGATCGTTCTCTTCAAAGGTAGATAACATCTGAAGTCCGGATGCATTCAGGGCATCATATGCAGCATATAACTCTGCCCACGCTGCTGTTGCCTCCTCGCTCTCATTTACAGCAGCATCGATGGTATCAAGCAGGGCATCGATCTTTCTGTCCGGATCCTGGGTTGCAATCATGAAATCTTCAATTTCACCTGCGTCTTTCAGAATCAGGGCTCCATAACCGTCTTCGATCATACGAAGATCGGCGGCATAAAGTTCAATCATGGCATGTGCTGATTCATTATCCAGCATCCATGGTTCGCTCATCGCTTGATCAGATATCGTA
>CAZEWE010000050.1:0-16686 GCA_964515765.1 uncultured Methanospirillum sp.
GTAAATGTCTGGTCTGTACCTGGTCACATTCCCTCCTTCGAATGGTAGAAATTCCTGTGTCGTATTATTGAAAAGAACCAGATTTGCATGGGTCCAGTCAGCATGATCTTCAAATATTATCCGATCATTATGAATTGCCGGGAATATCGGACTAAACGTATCATCAATACCCGGATGTTGATATGACATGAGAAAGTGAACACCAAGACCAAGAATAATGAAGAGCAGGATCCGAAAAATAAGAACAATTCGCTTTTTCATTGGTGGTATTATCCATCGGTGGGTTCATGTATTCTTTAGAATTTATGATTACACCGGTTTCTCATTAAAACCTGTTTGAAGTCAAACCATGATCTACTTATCTGATTCAGTCTAATATGCGATATGGAGATCCTGGTTCAGGAAAAGAAACCCGTATACCCCTTACCAGGACCAGGACTACTCATTGCCCTGTCTTCAAGTGGATGGGTCGGTCTGCTATCACTCATATCTTTTGGAGCAGACAATGGATATGCATTTGTTGGTATCACCTTACTTACCCTCATTTTTAAGTATGCACTCATAACCGGTCTTGCCCGGTTTACCCTTGTATCCGGAACCGACATCTTTTCTGGTCTTGGCAGTGTGCCAGGTCCGAAAAACTGGGCAATCTGGATGTTCAATTGTGTTTTATATGCGGAGATTTTTTTGCTCGGTTTCTCCTCTCTTACTGTTGTCCGGCTCATCAATGAACTATTCGGAACTGATTTTGAGCCGGTCTATGTTATCACCGGAGTGTTCTGTCTGATCTTTCTTCTGGTGGCCTATCATTCGTACTGGTTTTTCAGGAGGATCCTTATTGGTGCAATCATTTTTCTCATGATTGGGTTTGGTCTCCTCATTGTAACCGCTACGATTCCGATTGATGAACTTACCGCAGGTCTGATTCCTGACATGAGTACGTATTTCGGTGTGTATGAGGCTGCTATCATTATGAGCAGTGTCGGATCAGGGTTCTCTCTGCTCTTTTATTCTGTCTGGCTTGTCAGTCACCTGAAACGAAAAGTGAGCAGTGATGAAATACCGGAGATATTTCTGAGGGCCAGAATCGATGCCGGTATGGGAATGGCAATTCTCTTTCTCCTGTGTATGCTGTATTTTTCTCTCGGGTATGTCTTTTTATATGAACATGGACTGGGGGCACCTGAATCAGACCTGATTCTTGAGATAATTTTTACGATCATGAATCTAGGCCCCAATGGAGTTATACTATTTGCCATTGTCTGCATCATAGCCCTGTTTTGCAGCCTTCTTGGCGGATTATATGGTCGGGCACGGGTACTTGAGACAACCCTTCCCCGGATAATCCCCGGGTTTCATATGACACGAATGAGATATCTGCTCATTGTATTTATTCTTGTATTATCAGCGGTAATTTCGGATTTATTTTTCACTGCTGCATTGGCTCGTGAGTTTATTGCAATCCGTCTCATCCTGTTTGGTGTTCTTGGCACTCTCCTGATATGGCTCGACCGGAGTCTGGGTATTCAGGAGCGTGGGTCTTTCTTTTGGTACATTATTATGGCAGTAGGAACCCTTGTCTCATTCCTGATTGGATGTAACCTGACCATTCGGTATTTCTTTCCATAACTGGTTTCTCACCAGCCGCCTGCGGATGATCAGTCAGGTTGGTCATATCTACAGGTCTGGATGCCGTAAAAAAACTCCATTGCCGTTTCCACTCCTTCTTCAGGTGTTCCTTCCATCCGGCCGGTCAGAAAGGGAGATGGATCATAAGTATCTGTACAAAAGTTGTAGATAGAAAGTGTCCATATGTTCGGGGAGACATAGGTGAGACGACAGAGCGGTGAAGGAGTATTGCGGAGTTTCTCTCTCATCACCTCCGTCTTCAAGATATTTCGGCTGCAGCTTCGAACCGGCCCCATTGGTTCATGATATATACTGATGGTACAGAATAATTTGTAGAACCGGACTTTAAGCCCTATCAGATCATCATGATTTTTGCACAGTTCGGAGCTATATGTCCTGATTCGGTATTTGATCTCTGATTTTTCATCTCGGGGAATAATGAGCCTGTCTTCTGGCTTTTCCGGTCTTTCCGGTGTCATAATTCTGGTGTCAGGAACATTCAGTGCGCTGCTTTTCTATCTGGTAAAACAGTGTTTCCTCAGATATCTTTATCTGAAAATCGTATCGTTCCTTCAGGGCAGAGGATCTCAAATCGTGCCCCATGATTAAAAACTCCGGTCTCTTCGATCAGGATACCAGTGATGGACAAAATTTCACGGGAGAGGAATAGCCCCTGTCCGGTGTTTTTCCCATACTGGTACTGGAATATCTTTTTCTTTTCATGGTTCTCAACACCATCACCATCATCTTCACAGATAATTCTGCTGGCCCCATTCTCCTTTACAAACCTGATGCATATCTTTGAGATCTTCCCCCCATATCTGACCGCATTTTCAATAAGATTTGAAAAGACTTTTTCAATGAGAGGATCTGCATATATTTCCAGATCATCAGGAATATGGTTTTCCAGGTTTACATGATGTAATGATGTATGTTTCAGGGATTTTATGACAAGGTTCTTGCAATTTTGCCAGATTGGTGTTTTAATTCCAATCTCCTGGTATTCCTTGGTAAACTTCACCGTATTGACCGTCTGTCCAAGAATAACCACCGCCTTGTCAATATATGACCATGCAAGTTCAGGGTTTTCATGCCGGTCCATGGTCGCAAGCTCAAGATAACCCTGCAGTGAGTTGAGCTGGTTCAGGAGGTCATGCCTGGTGATACTTGCCATAAGATACAGTTTCTTGTTAGCATTCCCAAGGGCTGTCTCAACCATCTTTCTCTCATGGTTTTCGATAGAGAGGTCATGGTTACTCTTTTGTAGTTCATCAAGAGTCTTCTGCATCTGGTCATTCAGGTAATGCAGTTTCTCCTGTGCCACCTGCAGATCTGAATTATTTTTTATGGCAACCTCATAGGTTGAGAGCAGGATGTTAATGATCTGGAGGCGGGTCGCGGTGATGGTATATGACCGGTCTGAGAAGACAACTTTGAGGGGTGTTGGTCGATCATTTGGATCCGGCTTATTGATGGCCTGCAGAATGCTAGCAATCCGTGTATGGATTACTTCCGGAGTATAGGGCTTTATGATAAAATTGTCAGCTCCTGCTTCCAGCCCCTTGATGACATCCACCGGATTGAACAGATGGGTGACCAGGATAACAGGAATGTCTGATGTGGCCGGATCATTTTTTATTGCTGCACAGAGTTCATACCCGTCCATTTCAGGCATCATCACATCAGTCAGGATAAGATGAGGACGGCTCGTACTAATTGAGATGAGCGCCTCTTTCCCGTTGGTAGCGATGGTTACCGGATAGCCCTCTTTTTCAAGGACATATCGCAGATACTCGCCCTGAGTTCGGTTATCCTCTACCACGAGAATGGGGACCGATGAGTTTTGAACCATGTCAGTCATACCTATCCTGATATCATACCGTTCCGGTCACAAACCATGATCCGGATTAACCCACTATTGTGTACTAATAGATGCAACCCTGTATGAAGTTTAGGATTTATGCTAATAATCCTTTCACCGTCCTGACCAGTTCACTGCGTTCAAATGTGCCTTTCTGAATATAGGCATTTGCACCTGATGACAGTCCATGTTCTCTATCTTCCCGTGAATCAAGAGCGGTAACCAGCACAACCGGCAGATGAGAAAGCCGCTCATCATTCCGAATCTTTTCGGTGAGGGAAAACCCGTTCATCCTGGGCATATCCACATCAGAGACAACAATATCCACCTCCTCTTCAAGAAGGATGCTGAATGCTTCCATCCCGTCACTGGCAGTTGTCACCTGAAAACCGGCATTTTCAAGGGTTCTGCGCAAGAGTGCCCGGGATGTCACTGAGTCCTCCACAATAAGCACCTTTCCTGAAGTTTTTCTTGGCGGCAGGGGAACGGGTGCCTGACCTGATAACCGAAGACCTTCCTGGATTAACTCTGGTGGGTCAAGGACCAGTGCAAGTTTTCCATCTCCAAGCACTGCAGCACCGGTAATCTTCTTTACACGCCGGAGCTGTGTTCCAAGCGGGCGCACTACTATCTCCTGGACCTGGATTACTTCGTCTACGGCGTACGCAATTTTACCGGCTCCATAGGCGACTATCATAACCGGTATCTCTTCGGATGGGTCATTGGTTCCGAAATCCGGACATTTCAACGCTTCTGACAGTCTGATTATCGGAAGCATCTCCCCCTTATATTGGATCATCTGTCTGACGTTCTTTTTACGTTCCTGATCTGGTGGCACCCTGATGACCTGGAGGATCTGCTGGACCGGTACGACATAATGCGAGGTTCCGTTCCTGATGACCAGACCACGGAGAGTTGCAAGTCTTATCGGAAGGATAAGTGAGAAAGTAGTTCCTTTCCCTTGTTCCGAGGTAACCAGAACCTCTCCTCCCATACGGGTGATGGTATCTTCAACGATGGCAAGACCAAGGCCCCGTCCGGAGAGGTCGGTGATCATCGGACTGGTGGTGAGACCTGATTTAAAAATCAGCCATATAGCTTCATCATCATCTATGGTGCTGTCTTCTTCATTGGAGAGCAGGCCTTTTTCCATGGCCGTCTGCCGTATCTTCTCCCGGTCAACTCCCCTGCCATCATCAGAGAGTGTGATCTCGACCTTGCTTCCCGAATGAGCAGTAATTTTGATCCGGATTTGCCCACGCGCTGGTTTGCCAAGGACTTCCCGCTCATCAGGATATTCTATGCCATGGTCAACGCTGTTATTGACAAGGTGCATGAGGGGCACTTTCAACATGTCTAAAAGACGGCGGTCCATCTCTATCTCGCCACCCTCGGTCTTTAGATCCACTTCTTTTCCAAGGCTCCGTGAACTCTCCCGCACCTGTCCGGAGATGGGGATTAGAATGCTTGATACGGGGACAAGAACCGCATCATGGATGAGGTCTGCAATCTCCGTCGTGCTGGCCTCCAGGGCGGACCGGTCCAGGTCGGTTGCATGAATATGTGCGACCAGATCATGCTGCAGGTTCGTTACAAACTCCCGGTCATATTCCAGGAAATCACAGACCCGTTCAAGAAATAACAGGAGCTCAGGGGGAAGAGAAGTCCGGTTTAACCCGTACATGGCATCCCTGATAAGGTGCATGTCATTAAATACCAGACTGTGATTCCATCTCCAGAGTGAAAACCTGCTTATCATCTCGTCAAGTTCCTGCATCCGGTGTGTCAGAAAGAGACGGGTTGAGAGGAGATCATCAGATCCGATAATCAGGCGGTCAAGTTTTTTTGCGGCTATCCTGACTGTGCCGGTATCGGATGCAGCCGGCCCATGGTAGACATCACTTCCATACTGGGCATATGAATGAAGTGCAGGTTTTACCTCAAGGAACGTGCTGGGTGCAGCAAAGGCAGCCGGATCCGGATTCAGAGGGACAATAGGTTTTTTCTCTTCAGTTCCCGGCCGCCTTATTGAGGGAACCTGGAAAAACGATGCTTCTTCAGCCTGGACGGGAAAAGTTTCATCGCTCTTTTCTGTTGGTTTTCGTTCGGCAAGTGATGCACGCAGTCTTTGGATGATCTCAACCGGCTGCGGACTTTTCTTCTCTCCTTCTGTAAGGAAGTTTCTGATACTTTTTACCGAATCATGAAAGAGATCGAACTCGGCTGCAGAGGCTGAGAACTCCTCCCGCTTCATCAAAGAGAAGATATTTTCGAGGTTTAAACAGACAGATTCAATTTCACGCAGGTTTACGGCCCTGGCTGCACCTTTCAGGCTGTGGGTCTTTCTGAACACCTCTTCTATGAGGACTGGTTCAGGATGATCCTCAGCCTGCTCTAATTTTATCAGCCCGTCAGTTATACCGGTGAGCAGTTCTTCTGCATCCTCCCGGAATGTTGCCAGGAGGATTGCATAAAACTCATCATCTGGATCTGTCATGGAGGAGGTTATACCTGGTACTGGAGGGTGATCTTCTTGAGCCTGATACCCAGTTCATGCAGATCTTCAGCGGTCTTTTCTGCTTGGTGGGTAATTTCAAGGTTCTTTTGTGCGGCATTCCTGATGTTTTCTATTGCATCGGATATCTGGTCCATACCGGCAACCTGGTCCTGGATGGATGTGGTAATCTCGATTGCCTCATGTGACGAGTCTGCAATTGACCTTGTCAGCACTTCAATGGCCTTTCGTGCATCAGTTGTCAGCCGCACTGCATCAGCGACCGTATTTGATCCACGTTCTGCTGATACCACGGTAGATGAAACCCCCCGCTGGATATCGGTCAGGATGGTTCTGATCGTGCCGGTAGCCTGCTTTGACTGCTGGGCCAGGTTATGAATTTCGTGTGCGACGACGGCGAACCCTTTCCCAAAGTCTCCGGCCTTTGCTGCTTCTATTGAGGCATTGACCGCAAGCAGGTTGGACTGCTCTGATATGTCAGTAACGGTTGCGATAATCTCCCCGATAGCCTGGCTCTGTTCGGAAAGTTTCACGACATTCATGCTGATCATATCCATCTGCCTTTGGATATGGTTCATTCCGTCAAGAATCTCCTGAACGGACTGCTGACCGGTCTCTGAAACCTCGATGGCCTTCTTTGCCTTTTCAGACATGGACTTTGTCTTCAGGTTGACAATGTCGGTCTTCTTTCTGACCGTCTCCACCGTGTCAGATGTCTCATTAACGGTATTTGCTGTCTGACTGCTTGCCGAGGAGAGCTGGGATGTAACGGTCAGGATCTCGCTTGACGCAACTGAAAGCACTGACACTCCTTCAAAGAGCTCCTCGGTGATCAGTTTCATGAGCCGTGAGAGTTCGATACCGATGGTGTTCAGGGCATCACGATATGCCACAAACTCTCCCGCAACCGGGATCTTCTCATCAAACCGTGCAGTAAAGTCACCTGATGCATAACAACCGGCAAGACGCATGGCCTCATTCACCGGTTCTGTGATCGTCTCAAGAGTCTTATTAAATCCTGCAATAATTCTCCGGTATCCTCCACGGAATGCCTTCTCATCACCCCGTATGGAGAGATCTCCGGCCCGTGCGGCATCGGTCAGTTTTATGGTCTCTTTATGCAGGTGATCAAAGGATTCGACCAGGAGCTCGAGGGATGGACGGATCTGGTCCAGTTCATCAACCGGTCCGGTAAATTCCTGGATGTATTCACCGTTTGCTATCTTGACAATATTACCCACTACATTGGTCTGCAGGTCATCGGCAAACTCATCCATGGTAGTGGCCATGATACCGATCTCATCCTTTCTCCTGATATTCAGTCTGGCTGATAAATGACCGTTCCGGAGCTCCTTAATCATGACAACAACCTGCTGGAGAGGTCCTGCAATAGATCGGCCAAAGAGAATGGCGATGACGGCACCGATTAATATCGACGCGATAACAATGGCAAGGATGGTACTTCTGATGGTATCAATCGGGCCGTTAAAGTCAGACATTTCTGCACGGGATACGATGTACCAGTCAAGCGGCTCAAAATAGGTATATGCATCAAGGACGGTTGTTCCGTTTACCTGGTGAATGATGGCCCCTTCTTTCTTCTCCATCATCTCCTGGACATATTCCATCTCAGACCAGTTTGCATCATTCTGCGTTGGATGGACAAGGACCATTCCGTTCCCGTCAAGAACATACATGTATCCGTTCTTGCCAACAACCGTGTCCCGAATACTCTTTTTCACGACATCAAGGGTCTGCTCTTCCTCAGTTCCGACGAAGAGTACTCCGATGACTGATCCGTTCCGATCCCTGATTGGCTCATATGCCGTCACGTAGTTGACACCAAACAGGTCACGTCTGCCATAATAGGTCTCACCCTGCTTTACGGCAACTTCATAGACATTGTCGGTCAGGTGAGTCCCGACAGCACGCTCTCCGTCGGTACCTTTGACATTGGTGGATATTCTGACTGCGTACGAGTTATTTACGACCTGAAAGACGGTTGCTGCCCCGCCGACAAGATCCCTGACCCCGTCTACGATCTCGAAATTTCCATTGACAACAAACGGTTTTCCGTTCCGGTCAATGAGCGTCATATTATTATTGATGATCTCGGGCGTTCCTTTCGCGTAGAAGTTCTGTCGCAACACATTGAGGTCACTGTTTACCTTATTCCTGGTAAGCTTGTAGACATCATTGGTCCACCCTTTCATGTCCTGGACCTGTGTTTCAAGCAGGGTTTCAATCTGCTCGTTAATTACGTTGACAGAACTTGAATACGATACAAGTCCCAGAAGCAATGTGGGGATAATTGCCAGAAATAATGATATAACAAGAATTTTTGTTCCAACTTTTAAATCCGAAAAAAACTGGATCATAATGCCTCCTCCATCCGGCGGACTGTTCGATGGTTTATAGTGCACCATCCTGGTGACGGGCAGGTATTACCCGTGATGGTATCTTTTTCAGGTTTCCGTGTCATCGATTATCATCCTGGGATCCGTCAATAATACCTGTACATTCAGTACATGAAGGGAATCAATAGTTCCGCAGATATAGTTCTTCCATTCTGTCTGTTCTCTCCTGACCGTTCGGACAATATCTTCGGTCTTGAGCGTGCCGATACCGGTTATCTGATCTGCAAGAAGGCCGAAGGTAAGATTTCCGTCAGCGAGCACAATGACCCGGTTCAGATCAGTCAGTCCTTTCTCAGGGATGGAGAGCAGGGCCCTGAGATCAACGAGTGAAATGATCTCACCCCTGACTGAACATATACCTGCAATAAAATCAGGTGTCCCGGGGACCGGAGTGATCTCTGAGGTCTGGATCACCTCCCTGATGTATTTCATCTCCACTGCATACTCCTGGTACATCAGGTTAAACCGGATCACCTCGATGACCGGAGGTCGTTTCATCTCTTCTTTCGGGAGTGCCAGTTGTAAAGCCCGGTCTTTTAACAACCGGTCGGTATCGTGGTAATCGCGCACTGATGAAACCGGGGGTATATCATCCCCACCTTTATGGTCAGAGAGAATGTCAATAAGCCGTGTCTGACCGATTGATCCATAATCCAGGAACTCTATGAGATCAAAAATGATGACCAGATCTGATGAGATGATCCTGATCCCGGGGATAATGGTCTGCAGGTGCTCACTTGTAAACCGGTCTTCTGGTTCCAGGTCGCCATCCTGGATAATAAACGTCTCATCAACCCAGAGGGCTGCGTTTTCAAGTCCTTTTCTGACTATGATCAGGTTGTCTGAAGGGAGGGGGGGGCGCTCTTTGTACCCGAACAGTTCACGTATTGAATAGACCTCCAATATCTCTCCATGAAGGTTAATCGTGCCGGCCTTCCCATTCCCTGACCTGCCTTCTGTATTAATACGGACCATCCTGATCATTGAGACCGTATCTGAAAACGGTATCCCGCACCTGATGTGCCCGACTGAAAAGAACAGGTAATGATCCATGGCTGACCAACTATACAGATTATTCAGCATTTGTCGTTTTTCAATATAATACTGCAGTATTTGCAGTCCGGAGATCGGGACTATTGAAAACCGAAATATATCACCCAAATGATATAACCGGGGGTTTTCTTCTCCTTATAGGGGAAGATGTCTTCTGAATTTTGAGATAATCGGATGATCGATATAATAATAATATAATAAAAACAATGGAATGAATCAGGGATGGGGATGGGTCCGGATACAGTAGTTCATCTTTCGGATACCGATATTGAGATAATTGATATCCTTTCAGACGTTGGTTTGAAGAGTGGGGAAGCACGGGTGCTGGTTGTACTCTTTAAGGGGTATGACCTGACATCGCGTGAGGTCGAGAGGATATCTGATCTTCGGCAGCCAGAAGTCAGTATTGCAATCAACCAGCTTATTAAACGGAGCTGGGTGTATGTAACCAGTCATATCACCGAGAAGAAAGGTCGTCCGGTCAAGGTTTACAGTCTGCAGCGTTCTATTGATGAGATCCTTGATCAGATCAAAGGTGAGATTGAAGGAGACTACCGCAGGAAGATTGAGGTTATTGAACGGGTCAGGGTTATGGTCCGGGAAGCAAAAGAAACCGAATAACTCTCCCTTTTCAATGAATATCCTGTATCGGGGATCATTATATCCGTCCGGATAATCCGGATATGCCTTTTTTTACCGATTCATAATCCTGCATACCCCGGGGATTCTTCCACCAGAAATATCAGGGACTGATGTCATACCCTACTGCATAAATCTGGTGATCATCTGTGAAAGTGGCGTTCTCTATAGTATCCATCATTCTTGTTCTGATCTGTTCTGCCGGTGTGGTCGCTGGCGAAGATATGACCGACCGGATTCAATATCCTGAATACTGGTATCAGCAGGGGGTTTCTGAATTCCTGTTAAAGCATTATGACCGGGCTCTATATTTGCTGGATACCGCTGTGGCTCAGGATCCGGATCTTGCCGATGCCTGGTACTGGCGGGGGGTCGTCCTGAGCGCTCTTGGGGATAGTGCAGGCTCTGCTGAATCGATAGCAAAGGCAAAGGCAATGAACCCCATGATAGATGATCCCTTCCATCGGCGAGTCGGGCCTCTTGCTGAACTGGTCATTACACCGGTTCCGACACCACGGACGGTCAGGGATGAGGAGCAGCCACAGATGGTTGAGACAAATATTGATCTCTCCAAGCAGCCTGATCCTACCGGGCCTGATATGGTCATTACCTCATTTGATCCCCTGGTCAGGGAAGGAAATCCGCAGCTTGAGGTCAAGGCCACGGTGATAAACCAGGGATACCGGCCATCCACGGACTTTTTCATCACGTTCTATGCGTCAGATGATACTACGATTACACGGGATGATACACCCATCGGGTATTACCTTATCCCAAACCTGAAACAGGGGATGGAGAAGAAACTGACCGGGTACTTCCCGATGGATCGGATGGAGCCGGGATCATTCTATCTTGGGGCCATCGCAGATCCGGCAAATGAGATCATGGAGGTATCTGAAGACAACAATGTGAAAGGATCCACCTCCAAAGTGACGATTCCTGATGTGAAGAGTTCAGCATTCCTGGTCACAACCGGGTCAGTGCCATTTGTATCAGAAGAGACCGAAGAGGATACGCGGTTTACCATTACCCGTCCGGATCTTGTTATCAGTAAGGTTACTGGTCAGCAGTCTGCGGTGCAGGGCGGGACTATGAATGTCAACACCACGGTGAAAAACCAGGGGTCAGCATCTGCAGGACCATTCAGGATCTCACTCTATCTCTCACCAGATGCCCTGATTACCGAACAGGATCGTGAGATCGGGTATGGGGAAGTTGCGGATCTGGGGGTCGGGATGCTCCGTGACGGAACTGCCGTTGCAACGGTCCCTGCAGATCTTATACCTGGTACTTATTACCTGGGTGTGATGGTGGATTCAGGAAAAGTCATCTCTGAAGAGAGTGAGGCAAATAACATTCTCTTTGCCGATAAGATGGTAAAAATATCAGCCGGGGCACAGCCGGTCGTGACACAGACCCAGAAACCACCCGAACTCCCGGATCTTACCATCCCTGATGTCAGTTCTGATACCGAAGGAACCTCTGGCGGGGTTATGAATGTCTCAACATCTATTCGGAATGTCGGCTCTGGTGATGCAGGTTCATTTATTGTGGAACTCTATCTCTCCGCAGACTCCGACCTCTCTGATGAGGATATACTCCTCGGTATGGGAGAGATACCTGAACTCCCTGCAGGAACTCAGTCTGATGGGAATGCACCAACACCAATACCGGCGAACATGACTCCGGGCATATACTATTTTGGTATTCTGGTGGATGGTGAGAATGAGATCGTCGAATCTGACGAGAATAATAATGTCCGGTTTGCAAAAATCCCGGTTACTATTAAATAATCAACTCAACTTTTTTATACTACTAAGGGGGAAATGATATGCAGTCAAGTCTATTTGATACCTGCGGTGTTTCCCATGACAACCCATCTTCGCGATATACTTATACACATTCTCTCTGATGATCCCCGGATACCCATTCCGGATAGTATGGAACTCCCTGATCAGGAAGTTCGTGATCTGCTCTCATCAGTAGTGGAAAGAAAGTCGGTTCTCCAGCAAAAAAAGAACCGGATGGATGCAGTCTTTGCACATAGTCCTCAACCGATTCTCATCCTGAGTCCTGACACCCACATTACCGAGGTCAACCAGTCATTCATTCAAATGAGCGGCCTTGCTCCAGAGGTATGTGTTGGAACGCCTGTCTCCACAATTGTACCCGGGTTTATCCTGTCCGATGAGGGTACGTCTCATATCAGCACAGAGTCTGAAATATTTCCCATAGATTTCCCTTCAGGAAGGCGGGTACTCGAGCTATACCCTATTCCCGTGAGAGATGCTTCCGGAACATTAACCGAGATAATTCTGGTCTTTAAGGATATCACCATCCGGGTTCAGGCAGAGCAGCAGGCAGAGGAGATTCAGCAGAAACTGGCCCATGATTATGGTGAACGAGTAAAGGAGCAAAAACTCTTCTATTCCGTAGCCTCGCTTATCCAGGATGACAGCCTGTCGGTTCCAGATGTACTCAGCAAGGTGGCTCTCCTGATTCCCCCTGGCTGGCAGTATCCGGAAGAGACGACTGCACAGATTTTCTACGGAAATGAATCCTTTAAGACTCCTGATTATGACAAAACTCCCTGGACTCAGCAGGCTCTCTTTCGGACCAGAAGTGGAACAGACGGGATCATCGAGGTTGCCTACCTATCTGAAAAACCACCGGAATATGAAGGCCCGTTCCTGCTTGAAGAGAGAAATCTCATCAATTCACTTGCCGAGATGCTCAAGACCTATATTGACCGGAAAGAAGGCGAGCAGGAACTTGCGAAGAAGATGCATGATCTCGGTGAACGGGTAAAGGAACAACAGCTCTTTTACAAAACATCGTCCCTTATCCAGGATGATTCAAAGAGGATTGCTGATGTCTTGCAGAATGTTGTCATGCTCATCCCGCCCGGCTGGCAGTTTCCGGAGGTTACCGGGGCACGAATTCATTATGGAGAATTGGACTTTCAAACAGAAAATTTCCATGAAACACCATGGATTCAGAGATCGTCCTTTGTGACCAGGACCGGCAAATTAGGGAATGTAGAAGTAGTCTACCTTCAGGAGAAACCGGCCGAACATGAAGGTCCGTTCCTGAAAGAAGAGCGTAATCTGATAAATTCACTTGCAGATATGCTCAAAACTTATATTGACCGGAAGGAAGGTGAACAGGAGCTTGAACGGCGGATGGATGAGATTGAGGAGCTGGAGCACCTCAATAACACGATTGTCCAGCAGATCCCAATGCCGGTCCTGCTCATTGATGAAAATCAGCAGATCCTGGTGACGAATGATGCCTATATCCGGCTAACCGGTTATACCAGAGACGAACTTTTCCGGATGACTCCCCGTGACATCACCGTGCTTGAGTACACTGGAGAAGGACTGAAAGAATTATTGTCCACCATGAAACCCACCTTTGGCGAACTGACCTGTGAATTTCCGGTGGGGATTCGGATCCTTGAACAATATGGCATCCCCATCTACTCAAAATCAGGTTCACTGGAAAACCTGCTCATAGTCTATAATGATATCACCGGGCGAAAAAGGCAGGAAGAAGAGGTTCAAAAACTCCTGGACGATTCCAGGACCATGTCTGAAACACTCTCAATGAGTGCCGGGGATCTAAAAACCGGTATGGCACGGATGGCAGAAGGGGATCTCCGATATCGTGCACCGGTCACGGAGCATGATCCCCTCTCACAGATAAAAAATGATTATAATACTGCTCTCTCAGCGATATCGCTTCTCATAGAGGAACTGGAAGGATCTATCTCTCATCTGACCGGAACATCAGAACAAACCCTTTCGCAGACAGATAATATCAAGCAGGCGATCCGTGATATTGCAGATGAAGTCCAGAATTCCACCGTCGGTGCACGGGATCAGATGGAAGAGACAAGACGGATCTCTGATGACATCCGGTTACTCTCTGACCGTATCAGTCAGATTGTAGATATTACGACACGGCTCATGGAACTTGCGGCACAAACGGCCCGTCAGGGGGCAGAAGCGGGTCAGATTGGTGGCGTTGCCAATGAAAAGATGGAGTCGGTCGGGAGGATCAGTGCAGATAATATGAAGCAGATAACCGGTCTGAATGAGCAGATGGCAGAGATAGATAAGATAGTCCGGCTCATCTCTGATATCTCCAGTCAAACCAATCTCCTTGCTCTCAATGCGGCAATAGAGGCTGCACGGGCCGGTGAACATGGACGGGGTTTTGCTGTGGTTGCCCAGGAGGTGAAGAATCTTGCAGGGCAGTCAAAGCTTGCGACCTATCAGATAGAGGAACTGATCCGGAGTATCCAGACAAAATCAGCCGATACGGTCACCTCTATTGAAGCGGCATATACGGAGATACAGGAGGGTATTGCCAGTGTTAATAAAACGATAGATGCCCTTTCTTCAATTACCTCCCATGTGGCCGAGATATCTGATGGCATCAGCCAGGTCACCCGGGCAACGATGGATGAAGAGACTCTTATGCAGCGTGTTCAGGAAGGCATTGGGATAATGAACTCAGAAAGTGAGAAGAACCTGGCACGGATGGAAGAGATATCACACCGGATGGATGAGAGCAGGCATGCCACGGATGATATTGCATCCTCGTCACTGGAGATAGCCCGTCTCAGTGGAAATCTGAAGAAGCAGAGTGACCGGTTTTCCCTATAATAGGAGTACCCTTATATTGAAACGGGTGAAACCTTCTGGTATGAACATTCGAGTCCTTACCGGGCTATGCACCCTTCTTTCACTTTTCATCCTGGCACAGACTGTATCAGCCGGACCGGCTCTTACTGATGATGATACCGCTTTTCTTTCTGATATCCTCACATCAGGAATTCCGATGTTGTACCAGACTCCTGAGGCGATGAATATCGGGGTATTTTATGGAAGAGATACTGCAATTGCCGATATTGCATCTAAAAAGAGTGAAGCACTCGTATCCTTTACCGAGAAGATAAAAGGGTATACCCTGAGTCCGGAAACAACAAATCTTCGTGATTCGTGGTTATCCGCCGCTGATAAACTGAGCACAGACCTTGAAGAGTATGGGACACTGGTTCCCGGATGTGGCTCCTGCGTGGCTGCAATGAATGAGATGTATCCTGATCTGCTTGCATCAGCATCCTCATTCCAGAAGGAATTCATCACATTTTATGAGAAGAATCAGGTAACTCCCTGATTTTCACTCTATTCTTTTACAAAGGACCTCAATCGCTTCCTGAAAGGTTCGGCTGTCCGGTCTTACAATAACAACCGGTATATCAACGATCCGTTCTATCAGAGTTGCAAGGATGGGTGCGCAGATGATGCCCCCGGCTCCCTCTTTTTCTGCCCGAACCGCTGCAACGATACAGTCCTCCATGGTATTTGCCGTATATCCCTTGATCTTGATTCTCCTCCCATTCATCTCGATGGTCCCGGCACCAATTTCATCAAGGAGAAATTTTGCCGCGATGATGGCGATCATGTCCTGGTCATACGGTTCCAGGGCCTGCACTATAGCCCGGACAGTGGATAACCGTGGGTCGCGTTCCCCAGATGTTATCTTGTACAGGGTCGCAGGAGGGATTCCCGCAAGTTCTGCAAGTTCCTTCAGGCTCATCTGACGGCGGTCAAGTGCCTCTTCAAGGGCAGATTTGAAATCTTGTCTGAAGACCGAGCGGGAGAACATACTTACTGGTATGAGGGTTCTCCTCTATGACTGTTCAGGTACGTCCTTTATAAATCCGGTATTATTCAGATCCGACAGGGTATATGATGGGCATCTTTTTCACGTTTCAGGTTAACGTTTGAGAGATTTATGGCCGGGAAGAATCCGATTGCAGAGAAAATTCACGAACTGACAGACCGGGATCTTACATTTATGCATGTATGCGGAACGCATGAGGCCGCTATTGCACGTCATGGTATCCGAAGTCTTCTTCCAAAGAATCTGAAGATTGTGATGGGCCCCGGATGTCCGGTCTGTATTACTCCGCAGGGAGAGATAGATGCTGCCCTTGAGTTTGCGGAAAAAGGGTGCATCATCGCAACATATGGGGACCTGCTCAGGGTACCTGGTTCGAATGGTTCACTTGAGAGCTCCGGAGCTGATGTCCGTATTGTTCAGGGTGTGCATAAGGCAGTTGAGATAGCAAAGAATACCGATAAAGAGGTTGTTTTTATCTCGGTCGGATTTGAAACAACCGCACCGACTGTTGCAGCAATGCTTCTGACGAATCCGCCAAAGAACTTCTCCATTTTGAGTTGTCATCGTCTGGTTCCCCCGGCGATGGCGTGGTTGTTATCACAGGGTGAGGCTGCATTGCACGGATTTCTCCTTCCCGGCCATGTTCTGACCGTTACCGGTCTCGCAGATTACCGAAAGTTCCCGGTTCCCCAGGTGGTTGCCGGATTTGAGCCTGATGATATTCTCCTCGGTCTTCTCATGCTGGTCCAGCAGATACGGGAAGGAACAGCACGGGTTGATAATGCTTATCCACGGGCAGTATATGAGGAGGGCAATCCAAAAGCCATGTCGGTGATGAATATGGTCTTTGAACCATGTGATGTTGAGTGGCGGGGATT
>CAZEWE010000051.1:0-13545 GCA_964515765.1 uncultured Methanospirillum sp.
TTAATTGCTTATATTCTTATAATAGGTTTTTGATTTGATAATATGAACAATGAAATGAGAAATCAGTTATATTCTTTTCATATAACCTATTTTATGAATAATTCATCATCTCTTACTGACATTACACCCGAATCATTCCTCACTCTTGGATGGGATGATAACTGGGAGCGGTTATTCTCTCCCTTCAAGGGCCCTTATAGTCAAGGAAGGGTAATTACTGCCCATAAGACACGATATGACGTGATGACCCCGGAAGAGACCTTATCCCTTCCCATATCCGGAGCAATGAAGGCAAAAAAACTCATCCCGGTGGTCGGTGATTTCGTCGCAGTTTTGCAGGATCAGGAGACTGCATCGCAGATGATAGTAGCAATTCTTGAGCGAAGGAACTGTTTATCACGGGGCGGTGCAGGAGAATCGGCAGGTGAACAGGTCCTTGCTGCAAATATCGATACAGCCTTTATCATCACCGAACCAGGACATGATTTCAGTATTGCACGATTGGAGCGGTACCTGCTCATCGTCCGGAGTTCTGGGGCTAATCCTGTGATCATCTTGAATAAATCAGACACCTGTGATGATATGTCGGAGGTACTATCCCGGATCAATACTGAACTCGGGGAAATACCGGTAATCTCCATCAGTGCTTTGCATAATACCGGCATTTACGAGCTGGAGCCATTTCTGACACCAGGAAAAACAGTCATTTTTCTAGGCTCATCAGGAGTTGGAAAATCTACACTTATAAATACCCTGACAGGATCATCTGTTCAGAAAACGGGGGACATCAGGGAGGATGATGGAAAGGGGAGACATACGACAACGGTCAGGCACCTGGTTTCTCTTCCCTCAGGAAGTTGTCTTATCGATACACCCGGAATGCGGGAGATCCGTATCTGGACTGCTGAAGAGTCGGTTCATGATGCATTTGATGATATCGCAAGCCTTTCCAGGAGGTGTAAATTTACAGACTGTTCCCATGAGCAGGAACCCGGATGTGCTGTCAGAAAAGCAATTGAAGATGGACAGATATCAGCCGGCCGCCTTGAGCGATACAAAAAATTACTGAAAGAGGCTGCATTTGAGAGAGGTAAAGCTGAAATCGGGTTAAAACGGTTTGAGAAGATCCGGTACAAGGGAATAAGTCAACTTGCGAATGAATTCCGGGAGAAGAAAGGATGGGATGAGCGTCGGTAGTAACCTTTCGATAAGTCTGCGTAATTTATATTGTGAGTTTTTTATCGATAGAAATGTCCCATGCAAAAATACATTACCTTCATGAGATGATATTCTGTCCATGAGAGTTGCTAGTTTCATTATAATCTCTGCCTTTCTTTTTATAACGTCCTCTTTCGTGTTTTGTGACGTATCCCCGGTTCAGTCTGAACCCGAAGAAGAAGTTCAGATGGATGAGTATTACCAAACCAAAACCACCACCTTTGAATCTCAAACAATTGAATCGATGAGGGAGATGGCATCAAATCTGACACAATGTCCTGCAATTGATGATTATTATTCTGATGCAAATACCATGCAATCCAAAGATGGATGGATAATATATCCCTGTGATCCAACCATGATCATATCAGCATTTCCACACCTGACGTTTCACCCGGACAAAAGAATCAGCGGGTATTACTTCAGGGAAGGAATAGGTGGGAATGCGATATTATCAGTCATTGATAAGGATGAAGAGATTACCATCCCTGAAAACATGTCAAATTACTCCATATTTTTGAACCTTCCCCCTGGAGACCGTGACTATCTTGCATATGTGGACGGGGATAAAAGCCCGCAATCATACCTTGAAGCATCTGTTCTTTATCGGGAGATTCCGGACATTGGGGCATTCTGGCATGGAATATCATGGGGCACACATACAATTCTCGATGATAATCTGGTTTCTCCCAGCCAGGATATCATGGGTGAATACGGCAAAGAATTGCCTGACATAACCGAACTCTCCGGTCCGGAGTGGAACTGGTCTATTGAAAGACCAATTTCATTCAATCCTTCGGTTACTATACTTGATACGAAGGCGATCGTCGAGTTCTATTCATATTCAGGCCTTCATCAGGAGAAAATTATCAGACATACTGACACATACACAAATGATTCTTATAACCCGGATGTAGAAGACCTATCTATCGCAACCGGACCATTGGGATTTGTCTTCTAATATCCATTTTTTGTGTAACAGTATACACTATATACACACTGAGACATATGTACGATGTCAGTCGGGGAAAATAACCCGGGGATGGCGAAAATATTATCCTTCTACCAGATGAGTATGATAAACAGGGGAGGTTCATATAAATGAAAACCGTTATTCTTGCTGGTCTTGTTATGGTGATACTCGTATGGAGTGTAACCTTGGTAAGTGCAGAACAAAAATCAGGCTTAGATGCTCTTACTCAAAACTCATGGAATGGATCCTGGACATCTGAAGATTTCACACTTCTTATCCTTCAAAACGGATCATCTATCGCTGGCAGTTATACTCCGGACAACATCACAGCCCGTGATCCTGGTCTGCTCAAGGGATCATTATCAGAAGACGGAAGGACGTTTTCAGGAATCTGGTCTGAATCAGGAACTTTTTCATTCATCCTTGCAGATGATGGAAAGTCATTCTCCGGTGCAGGAACGGTCAATCAGGAAGGAATCGCAGAAGAGCCCTTTACCTATACGATTAATGGAACCAGAGAAGGAGCGATAGCCGATGCAGAAAATACCTGGACAGGGGCCTGGAAAACCGGAAGTAAAACATATTCTCTCACGCAGAATGGAACCGCACTCTCCGGTTCATATGTTCCTTTTGACCCTGAAACAGATGAACCAGGCCTGATGGATGGTGTTGTATCTGATGATGGCAGAATAATGAAAGGCACATGGGTTGAATCGGGTACTTTTCATTTTGTTCTCAGCGATGACGGTCTTGCGTTTAATGGGACATATACAACAGAATTAACCGACTCAGCTATCACCGATACCTGGAATGGAAGAAAAATTTAACTTTTTTTAAACTTAGCTCTCTTTTCTATACTTTCCCTTAGGAACGTCAATCTCAAACCGGCACCCAACTCCAAACTGCCCATTCTCGGTAATGGTAATATCTGACAACGAGAGTATCTCACGTGTCAGGAACAATCCATATCCGGTATTCTTACCAAAACCCCTGTCGAAGATGAACATTTTCTGTTCATCCGGAATTCCGGTCCCATCATCCTCTACTGTGATAAGAAAACCTGTAATGGTCTCAGTTCCACCAACCTCAATGTGTGTCAGATCTCCCCCATGGCGGATTGCATTTTCAATCAGATTATAGCAGACCTTTTCAAAAAGAGGATCACATAAGATGGAAACTCCGGAAATATTCACATTGACCGCAACATTTCGCGTATCAATCTGCTGAGCAGCCCGTTTGAACATCTCTCCGACGTCCTGCCACTCAGGAAGCCTGAGCCCAAGCTCCTGGTATGTCTTTGAAAATGCGACAAACTGTTCAATCTCAGTCATCGAGCGTCTAATCCGGTCAATGTAGCCTTTTTGATCCTGATCAAATTCATTTTCATCAAGGAAGGACAAAAAGGCTTTTGAGATCATGATCTTATTCAGTATATCATGACGGGTAATTCCGGATAAGAGATTTAATTTTTTATTTGCAACCAGTAATGCTTCTTCCGCCTGTTTATGAGTGGTAATATCCCGTAATGATTCAATTGCACCGACAACCTCACCATTCTTATCATACAGTCGGGCAGCGATCACGGAGATAAATGTCATCTTCCCGGATATATCAACCCAGTAACTCGTCTGAATGAAATCATCCGACCGTTCAATAAACGGATACAAACCTTCCTCACTCGTCTCCGGGTGTAACGCAAGATCTATGAGCAGGGGCCTTTTCAATGGATATATCGCTAACGAGTACTCATAATCCCCTTTACCAATCATGGCCTCTGATTTATACCCGGTCAGTTTTTCCATCGCCCGATTCCAGAAGAGGATGACTCCGTTCTTATCGATGACAAAGGTCGGATCAGGAAGAAGTTCAAGGATCATCTCCACCCGTGAATAGGCATCCCGAAGAGCATCCTTCTCTGCAAAAGAGATGATTGCCTGTCGTTCGATGGTAATATCACGAATATGAACAAGATTCAGGGTTTCACCATCAGTCATGACCTTTGTAACCCGGATATTCAGATATTGCTCTTGACCATGAATAATACGTGAAATAGTCCTGCTTTCAAATCCCTCCGGACCGGCATTCATCGATGATTCAATCATGTCGGTAATTGCCGGACCAATATCATTGAATAATACGGAAACATCTTTTCCGGATGCAATATTTCCAGATAATGAAAACATCTCTTCAGCCGCATGATTCATCTCAAGGACTGTAAATTGCTTACAAAGGATGATCGCATCTGCAGAAGCCTGGAATAGACTTAAATATCGTTCTTCGCTGGCTTTTAAGGATGAGAACATGGTCTGCAGTTGATCAGCCATATGTTTGAACGAGTGCGAGAGTTCACCAAGTTCATCTTTCCGGTCAATATCAGTCCAGGAGGAGAAATCACCCTGAGCAAGGGCTTTTGCGGACTTATTCATCGCAAGCACCGGCCGGGTAATGTACCGTGCAAGGAGAATACAGAGGATGATAGTTCCCAGGATGGAACCAATTAATATCAGGAGTGTTGTCTTGTTATGAGCCTGTATCTTACCCATGAAATCAGATTCAGGAATGACCACCACAATAAGCCAGTCAAGCCCATACGTATCCTGATAGGGGGATATCTGAACTAATAGCGGTTCAGTCTCATTATCACAGATGAATTGCTGTCTGGTCGTAATATTGGTGTTATTTCCCATATGATGAGAGATAAAATGTGTCACCTTCTGAATCACCGGATCATTACATTCAGAGGCAGAGAGACGGGCAAGTTCACCATTTACCCGTCTGTATGGCTCTTTCACGGTTGACGCTGCAATAATCTGACCGGATTTGTCAATAATAAATGCCTGTCCTTTTTCAGAGATCTCTATTTGCTGCAGGAAATCCCCGATCCCACTCAGGGTCAGAGATGTGTCCATAACTCCCATGACCGAACCCTGGCTGGTATATGCAGGAGCAACAGCATCAATACTGACCACTCCTTCAAGCCACATATAAATGGGAGTCCATGCGGGACCCTGAGCCTCGACTGCAGCTTTATACCAGGGCCTGGTCCGGGGATCATAATCCGGGATCGTAAGCGTCTTTTCCCCAAGCGAGCCATCAGGCAGCAGACGGAACTCAACAAAGGAATAGTTTGTCATTGAGTTAGAAACACCGTAAAAACGCTCTGTCCCATTGGCTAATCCCGGGGCACCGACCTTTGAAATGATGGTATAATTACCATCCTGCTGGTTTGCATAACAAATCGCCTCAATGGTATCAAACCGGAATGATAATTCTCTGAAATATGATATAAGGTCGGAATTATCATGAACATCAATATGCCCGAGTTTGATGCTGTCCAGACAGAGCTGGTTTACCAGATGAGGTGTTTTCAGATATTCATTGAGTTGATCGGTAATCCGATCAGAAACCTCATCCTGAACCTTTCCGGCCAGTTCATTCACGGCGAACTGACTGGTTTGAAATGCGACAAGTCCGGTGATGCAGATGGCAAGAATCACAACAAAAACAAAACAGATCGTCAGTAAAGTTTGTAATTTAAATCTTCCAATAAAATGAGCACTCTTTTTCGGCGCCGTTTCCTCTGGGTCATACAAAGAAGAATCAGAAGAAACCTGTTCAGGAAGATCATGAGAGTTCATACATCAGGATCGATCTAAGATCTATCATTCAGAGTGGAATACGATAAACATATCCATATAACCCTGACAGAACCTAACTTGTTTTTTACCATTGTAGTTCAAGTCACGTCTAGTTATGGAAAAAATTAACATTTATGACCATTACCCCTTTCTTTCATCAGAATGTCACAATTTTTGAACCCATCCTGGTTGCTCAAGGTCCCACCTTCCACTCGTCAAAACCTTTAACGGTATTCCCACCGATTCAAGCATCAGGGAAGTACTACTATGACTACAAAACTTATGGATTATTTCAACAGGTCGCCACGGATCGGGATAATGAGTACGGCAGATAAATCAGGCCATGTGGATTCTGGAATTTTTGGATCACCACGAATGACTGATGAAAAGACAGTGGTCATGGGGCTTTCCAATAACCGGACACTTGCAAATCTCCAGCAAAATCCCAAGGCCGTCTACATGATAATTGAACCCGGAACGACACTAACTGACTGGAAAGGTATCCGGGTATACATGGTAGCATTGCAGATAGCGACCTCAGGACAGGATCTGGAGCTGTTTAAAAACCAAATCGCTGAAGTTGTCGGAAGAGAAGCTGCTAATATGATGATGGCACTGGTGACCTTTGAGGTAACCGAAGTCCGGCCAATCGTTGACATGGGTCAGGGATGGGAAGAATCAATACAGCAATGATTTAAATTAAAACTGAATTTCGACGTAATTACAAGATTGGTTCGAACATATCCTTACACACCAAAGTTCCACATTGGACCATATATGCTCAGCCCCACACCTCCCCCTTCAAACCTGAACATCCGGGAATGGATTGAGAAAGATCGATTATATTTTTCTCCTGATGATCCTGAATCATTTCGTACCATGATCGAACGGATCATTTCAACAAATGGGGAAGTAGATCTGTTGGGTTTTGGAGAGGCACTTCATGGGAGCGAAGAATTACTCAACTTCCGGAACCGGATTTTTCAATACCTGGTCAGGCATCATGGATATTCGGCAATCGCTATCGAAAGCAGTTTTCCCCGTTCCAGACTTGTGAACGAATATATTCACCGTGAGAGATACCGGACTTATGAGGAGATTAAGACGACAGGATTTAGTCATGGGTTTGGTGCATCACATGCGAATCGTGATCTTGTCGAATGGATGAGAGACTATAACGCTGATCCGTTGCATGGCATCAAACTTCGTTTCTATGGATGTGATAGTCCGACTGAAATGACTCATACCGATAGCCCCCGAATGCTCCTTACCTTTGTTCTTGATTATCTCACCTCTGTCGATCCTGAAATCGGTTTATCATTCAAGTCACGAGTTGAACCACTCCTGATGCAGGATTCTCTCTGGGAAAACCCGGATGCCATGATGGATCCAACAAGGTCGTTAGGTTCTTCTCCAAAAGCGGGAGCTCTGAGGCTTGAGACTGAAGAGTTGATAACCGAACTTACCATGAGAAGGCCTGAACTGACCGAAAAAAGTGGGTTCGCGAAATATCAGGAGGCCTTATTCTATGCAGGTCTCGCACGACAACTGCTAACGTACCATGCAGGTCTTGCAATGGACCGGAAAGACAGGGTTTCAAGGCTACTCGGGATGAGGGATGCCATGATAGCAGATATACTTACATTCATTGTATCGGCAGAAAAGAACCGGGGGAAGGTATTCGTCCATGCTCATAACAGCCATCTGAAATACGGGGTATCAAAGTGGCAACTCGGCCCTCATCTTCTGAGCTGGTGGTCTGCCGGTTCTCACCTGAAAGTACTGATAGGTTCAAAATACCAGATTATTGGAACAGGAGTCGGAAGATCTGAATCGCATGGAATTGGAGAACCTGAACAGGAAACACTTGAACATCTGCTATCCAATGGGAGGGAGTCCTCCTGCATCATTCCTACGTACCAGGGAGTGTGGCATCATGAGAAATATACAGAAAATATGCCCATTCGATCTGGATCAAAAATAAATTCTACATATTTCCCTTTTACTCATCAGAGTATAAATGAATTTGACTGGCTGATGTTTTTTGACAGGCTGGGATAACCTTTTTTTAGAACACACATCACCGGATTTACTCCCCTCAACAGAACTCATAAATATTACCAGATAAAAAAGATCCCTCATGGCATCACCACTTATAGCCCTCATTCTCTCGTTTTTTATCCCTGGCCTGGGACAGTTCTACACCGGACAATTACTCAAGGCGATTCTGCTCTTTGTGGCAGCAGTAATCTTCGGGATATTGTCGATGATATTTATTGGAATTCCATTCTACCTGATTGTTTGGATATACAGCATGTTTGATGCATATACCAGGGCAAAGGAGATGAATGATTAAAGTTCAGAAAAAAGCGTTCTCAACTTTTTAAATTCACAATCTCATTTTACTCTAAAACCCATTATTATCAAATGGAAGGTATACAGTGTTTTGAAAAAGAAAAAAAATGCAGATATAAGGACAATTAAAGTAACTTTTCACCAGAAAATGAACCGGCATTGGTACAACTATGCCAGTTTCCTTTCGTCCCGGAAAATGACGACCAGTCTTCATTGAAGATAACCATGAATTGTCCACCGGTAACATGGTACGGATCCTTGTCAAAGAGGGCATCATCAGGCCCCCAGTTACCAAACCATACCGGGCCTTGAATTGTTCCACCAATAATTATCCCATCAGGAAACGTCCCGTTGAGATACGGAGACCCTAAAACTTTTTCAGAACTCAGGTTGATGTCTCCCATCGTGGTTTTATAAGAGCCTTCAGGGTTTCCTGATTTCAAAGCCGAAAGATTCACAGATAAAGGTTCATATTCAGCTGAATAAACCAGATTATAGTCATGAATTGTATCCCCTTTATCCAGAGAATTTCGCAGCAGAACATAATAAGGGATTGTTTCAGAGCTATTAATGATATATTTCCGTACAATATTTAATGGAACTCCATTTGAAAAGCTCAGACCTTTCACCTCATTTCCAAACTGGTACATATCACTCCCAACTTCTTCAATAATTGCGATCGGTCCGTTTGCTTGAACCGGTGAAAATTCCACCCTGATAGGGATCAGGTCCCCTTTCGGGGCCCAGTATGGCTGAATAATCTCATTTGTAGTAAGAATCCCCATCCCTGCAGGTATGTTCAATGTGCCTGCTCGGGATATGAGATCATCGGTGGCATAGGGATTGGGTTTTATCGCCAGATCAAAGGAGATTAATGATTCTGCAAAAACACCCTGGATAGTCAATAAAACCAAGCAGAAAATAATTCCACAAGAAAATAATTTCATAATGTATACTCCAGAAGACATACTGTTTCTTGAGTCCGGCACTTAAATCAGTATCGAATGTGTTTTTGCATAGAATGAATAAAAAAATAAATGAAAGAAAACATATATTCGCTTCACACGAGAAAGATATCATTTGTTATGTCAGACATGCATTGTAACAGAAATGTTTGATTTGTCATGCAATTTCTCTTCAGACTCTGACCATTTGGATTCATGACCACTTTACTGACATTCGCAATTGATCCGCATACCAGGAATCAGATATTCTTCTCACTGTATGCTGCAGTCTTTTCGGCAATGATAGGGGTGGGAATTGTCATCCCGCTACTTCCCAGATATGCAGTCACCATGGGAGCAACCGGCATCTGGATTGGCATTATCTTTTCTGCCTTTGCAATGGCACGGATCCTGTTCCTCCCATTGTTTGGCAGGATGTCAGATAATTACGGGCGAAAAAGACTGATCCTCATAGGTCTTTCCTCGTACGCAATCCTCTCCGCACTCTACCTGCTGGCGGGAACGGTCTATGAGCTCACGACGGTCAGGTTCTTTCATGGAGCAGCATCTGCCCTCATTCTGCCAATTGCCTTAGCTTATATTAATGACATTGCACCAGTCGGACAGGAGGGAAAATTCATCGGCTCCTTTGTCAGTTCGATTTACCTGGGGATGAGTTTTGGTCCATTTATCGGAGGAGTGATATCAGATCTCTTCTCATTGAACGCAGTCTTTTTTGCAATGGCATTCTTCTCCCTTCTTGCACTGATCACCAGCCTGTATTATCTTCCGGACATCCCTTCAAAACCGGTTATTCAATCCTCATTCAGAGACATCATATTTCATAAAACACTTCAGGGACCGATCCTGTACCAGTTCATGTATGCTCTTGCAAATGGAACATTCATGGTCTTTTTGCCAATCGTCGCGATTCAGGATCCACATATTTCGGCTTCTGAGACCGGGGCAATCATATTGGTATCAGTCCTGACAACTCCGATATTTCAACATTTTTTTTCCAGGATATCAGACTCCTTCAGGCAGTATCATCTGATTGGAGCCGGTGTCTGTTTAATAGGGATATCTTTACTCTTGGTTCCGGTTACCGGAGGATTTGAGTTTTATATGATATCTGCAATTCTTCTGGGAATCGGACGGGGGATTTCACTTCCGGCACTATTTGCCCTTGTTAGCTCTTCAGGGCGGGAAATAGGTCAGGGAAGTGCATCAGGAATGGTCAATATGTCACTTGCCATTGGTCTGGTCGTCGCACCCCTCTTCTCTGGTGCCGTGATGGATTACTCCGGAATTAACATGGTTTTTTACCTGTCCGGAGCGATTACCCTTCTCTGTACAGGGATATTTTTCCGGTTTGATTCCCAGAAAGAACACTAATATTGGCAAAATAGGTGAGAATTCATGAACCGTGAATGCTCATTTGAATGGAGTGAAGAGAAGAGAAGGAGATGAGGGGCAGAATCTCTTCTCAGGTGTTTCGAAATACCAGATATCCATCCTTTTCATCCACAATGATCTCTTTCTCTTTTGTGACCTCACCGGCAAGTATCATCTTCGAGAGTTCGTTGAGCAGGTTTCGCTGGATAACCCGTTTGATTGGTCGTGCTCCGAACAGGGGATCAAACCCGAGGTTTGCAATATGACCGATTGCATTCTCTGTGACGGTGAACCTGACATCATTCTTTTCCAGCATCTTTCTGACGATGTCAAGTTGCAGGCTGACTACCGTTCGGATCTCATCCATGGTCAGTGGCCGGAACATGATAACTTCATCTATCCGGTTTAAAAACTCTGGCCGAATCGTCTTTTTGAGAAGATCAAACACCAGGTCTTTCGTCTGATCATATATCTCCTCCCGGTTTTTATCAGTGACATGTTCCAGATTTTCCTGGATGATATGTGACCCGATGTTCGAGGTCATGATGATGATGGTATTCTTAAAGTCAACCGTCCGCCCCTTATTGTCAGTGAGCCGGCCATCGTCCAGAACCTGAAGCAGGATATTAAAGACATCAGGATGGGCCTTTTCTATCTCATCAAGTAATACGACGGAGTAGGGTTTTCTCCTGACCGCTTCAGTCAGCTGGCCGGATTCCTCATATCCGATGTATCCTGGTGGAGCACCAACCAGCCGGGAGACCGTGTGCCGCTCCTGGTACTCGGACATATCAATCCTGACCATGCTGTTCTCATTGTTGAAGAGAAATTCAGCAAGAGCCTTGGCAAGTTCAGTCTTCCCGACACCGGTTGTTCCAAGGAATATGAATGATCCGATTGGTCGCTTTGAATCAGAAAGACCTGCACGACTCCGGCGAATGGCATCAGACACCGCCCGGATAGCCTCATCCTGACCTACGACACGCTTATGAAGTTCTGACTCCAGGGTGAGGAGTTTTTGTTTCTCACTCTGCAGCATCCTGCTAACTGGAATACCGGTCCACCTGGATACTACTTCAGCTATCTCCTCGGCATCGACCTCTTCATTGACCATGGCCGAATCTTTCTGCAGATCGGTCAGTTGCTCTTTCAGCCCCTCGATGATCTTCTCTTTCTCCGGAATTCTCCCGTACCTGATCTCTGCGACTTTTCCGAGATCTCCGGTCCGGTTGGCACTGTCTGCCTCGAACTTGAGATCCTCAATCTCATTCTTCCGAAGCTGGATCTGCTCAACAATATCCTTTTCAGACTGCCATTTTGCCTTCAGCCTATTCCGCTCTTCGGTAAGGTTCCCAATCTCTTCGTTTAAAGCATCAAGCTTCGCCTGATCCTTTTCACGTTTGATAGCCTCCCGCTCTATCTCCAGTTGCCGGATCTTCCGCTCAATGATCTCAAGTTCTTCAGGAACAGAGTTGATCTCAAGCCGGAGTTTTGACGCTGCTTCATCGATAAGATCAATCGCCTTGTCTGGGAGGAACCGGTCAGAGATGTACCGCTGTGAGAGCTCAACTGCTGCAATGATGGCTTCATCCTTGATCCTGACATGATGGTGTGTCTCGTATTTTTCCTTAATGCCCCGGAGGATGGATATCGCATCCAGGGTATCAGGCTCGTTTACCATCACCGGCTGGAACCGTCGTTCGAGGGCTTTATCCTTCTCAAAGTACTTCTGGTATTCTTTTAAGGTAGTTGCACCGATGACATGCAGTTCCCCCCTGGAAAGGGCAGGCTTTAAGATATTGGCGGCATCCATCGCCCCCTCACTTGCCCCGGCACCGACAAGGGTGTGAATCTCATCAATGAAGAGGATGATCTCCCCGTCTGAAGAGACTACCTCTTTTACCACACTCTTCAGTCGTTCCTCAAATTCTCCTTTATATTTCGCTCCGGCAATCAGAGCTCCCATGTCAAGGGAGAAGAGCTGCTTTGTCTTCAGGTTATCAGGAACATCGCCATCAATAATACGGTGTGCAAGACCTTCTGCAATCGCAGTCTTTCCAACGCCAGGCTCTCCGATCAGAATCGGGTTATTCTTTGTTCTCCGTGACAGGATCTGCAGGACCCTTCTGATCTCATCATCCCGGCCAATGACCGGATCGAGCTTTCCCGAGAATGCAAGTTCATTCAGATTTCGTGCAAACTGATTTAAGGAATTATAGGTCTCTTCTGCAGTCTGGCTGCTGACTGTTGAGCCTTTCCTGAGAATCCGGATCGCATTTTTCAGGTCTTTCTCAGAGACCCCATTCTCCTTTAAAAGTCGTGCTGTCGATTCATTCCCGGATACAATACCAAGGAGAAGGTGCTCAATAGAGACAAAATCATCTTTCATCTCCTGGGCCAGACCTGACGCCTTCTGCAGGGCTTTTGTTGTATCGTTCGATAAATAGGGCTCCCCACCGGTGATCTTTGGATACCCATCGATGTTCCGGTCAAGCACCTGACTGAACCGGTCCAGATTGACATTGAGCTTCTTAAGCAAATAGGGGATGACATTCTCATCCACGATGAGCATCCCCCTGAGCAGATGTCCAGGTTCAATTGCCTGGTTCTGTTTCCCGGTAGCAATTTCCATTGCTTTCTGGATTGCTTCCTGTGATTTGAGTGTAAAATTGTTGAAGTTCATAATAATGATCACTTTGTTATTGATTTGTAATTCTATATATAGTTATTGCAAGAGATCTTAACCCTTTCAAAAGAGATTGGGACCACAAAAAAATTAGAGAATAAGACTCTTTTTTACGAATACATGAAAAAAATTTTGAATTAAAATTTTCACATGTGGGGGGAGAATAGGATTAATACACCTCACTCCCAATCATTTTCACGCTCAGCGATTTTCATGAGCCGGGTAAACTGATAGACCGCTGGTATCCTCCCTTTTCCTTCCCCTATAATTTCAATAATCCCGGCATCACGAAGTTTTTGCAAAATTCTTTTGGCTGAGTCAGAAGGAATATTAGAT
>CAZEWE010000051.1:13645-16385 GCA_964515765.1 uncultured Methanospirillum sp.
GGCATCACGAAGTTTTTGCAAAATTCTTTTGGCTGAGTCAGAAGGAATATTAGATTTAAAAAATTCTTGTTTCAGGTTAAATTTTGATTCATTTTATCACTTTTGTGGGTCACCAGATACCCACAAAACAATTTGTGGATCACGAAAACGCATTCTGATACCGACAAAAAGATAGCATATTTATACCAGAACCAGATACCTTATCTCTGGCCCTCTTGACCATGACCCATTGACTGCTCTAGTTTTTCGAGTCGTGCAGAAATTTTTGTATCGAGTTCTTCCCGTTCACGAAGAAGCATTTTTATCTCTTTCAGACAACGTTCCGGGGACTCTTCTCCTTCAAACCCCTCATCTGATACCTCCTCCTTTTCCGGTGATGATAAAAGTTTACTGGAGATATACCCTGCAAAGGTTGCAAATACGGCGACTCCCATGGTAAGTACAAGAATTCCGACCATCCTGCCTGCTGCTGTAACCGGATACCGATCCCCATATCCTGTGGTGGTTATAGTCACATATGCCCACCATATCGCATCACCTGCTGTAATAATATTCGCCGAAGGGGAGGCATGTTCTGCCTGTAAAACCAGGAATGCACCAACTTCTATAATCAGGATGACCATGAATACCAGGATGTAAAGAGCTGATTGTGAACGATTGTATGAGAGATATGAGGCTATGTATTGCAAACCATATCGTTTGATGACCCGATATGCCTTGTATATCCGAAATACTCTGAAAACTCTCAATGCGGGAATAATTGCAAGCAGGTCAGCCCATCCATAATTATGTAACAGGTATGAAGAACGAGAAGGTGCACTGAGTAATCTAAGGAAAAAATCATAGATAAAAAGTAGCGTTAGCACCCCATTGACAATATTCAAAACGTTTACGGAATCTGGATCAACACCAGGTATATTGGAAAGGACCATGTTGAGAACAGAGAGAATGGATACCGATGAGATGAATAATTCATACCCGAAATCCAAATGTTCTTTTCGTGAGATGAGTATCATAGTCTATCTGAAATGATTGTCAGGAGTATATCATAATCTCTTCTACCCATGAATACCCTCGTTCATCATCGCCATTATTAGACTCTCATATATATAGTTCAGGATATATACGAGTGCCATACTGAGCCCGGATCATGTATTCGAGATAAGAACAAAAAATCAGAAGAAAAATGTCGATGGATACATTGATGTACGTCAGGATCACCATTGCCTATCCATACCCACAATATTAATATTATCAATCTCCATAAGGATAATGAAAGGGATTTCATATGGGGAAAAACCCAAAGAAAATTCTCATTATCGATGATGAAGCGGTATTCAGGGAAGCAATAGTCAGGGCCCTGACCTCCTGCGGATACCGCTGCTTTCCAGAGGAAGATCCCGCCAAAGGTGTAATGAGATTAAAAAGAGAGCCCTTTGATCTGGTTCTCCTTGATATTATGATGGACCCCTTTGATGGATGGGACACTCTGGGTCATCTCCGGACCTTTTCTAATGGCAGGGAAACACCAGTCATCATGGCATCAGCGAAAAAACTGAATATCGACGAAGTCATCAGGTACGGTGAATATGTCGCAGGTTTTGTTGAAAAGCCGTTCGTAGACGCCGAATTCTGTGATGCCATATCTGAATTCTTTGACTGGTATGATCCCCTGATTTCAAACGCGAATGCTGCACGGTCTAAAGGGGTTCCTCCGGAGATATGCACCTCCTGGATTCGGACCTGCAGGCAGATAAAAGCGATAAACCAGATGTTAGAGAATGTAAATCCATCCTGTCTCCCTGATGAGTCATTTTCTGAGGAAGAATGCATGGAACACCGGATGGCTCAGGTCAGGGAGATACTAGAAGAAAAGAGAAAAGAGAGAGATAATATCAGAATTCAATATCCTGTTTTCTCATTATAAGAAGGCCAGATATATCCTTCAAAGCTTTTTCCATAATTCAGTTTGAATTCCTACCTATTCAGGAAGATGAGGGAATCGGAATCCCTTCAATTCCATAGAAGGTCAATCTTCCCATATTATCTAAAGAAGTACATAACCGGCCATCATCCAACTTTAACTCGAAAGTTCCAGGTGGTGTTACTTCTCGGATATAATCTTCCATGACGACACAATTTTCGCATCCTTCTGCTTTTTCATCCTCATCAGGTTTCAAAGTACCCCTGTACCAGGGTTTTCCATTCCAATACAATGTATATGGAATGCTACCAGACTCATCAGGTTTCATTGCCACGGTACTAATTTTAAATACCTCTGAATAATCCATTTGAGAGGTTTTTGCATGAACTTCCTGAATCGTGCAGCAATCTTTACATGGCTCCTTTTCACCTGCCAGGACTGCTACCTTATAGACTGGTTCAGTTCTTTTAGGTTTAACTTCCCCACCGGTATCTGGAACCTCAACTACCTGGTCTTCATATCCATCTTCATGTTCAAAGGTTAGGAGATATTTTCCTGGATCTACTCCGGTAATGAGTAAGGGAGTCAATCCCTGTGGTTCTCCATTAATGTATACCTCAATATTTTCAGGCTGTTCCAAGAGGTTGATCGAACCATTCACAATTTCTATTGATTCAATTTGGGATGGTTCTTCAGGAATTTTGCTTAATAATCCTTCATCCGGATTTGGAGTAATTATTGGCTGAATTTCCGGAGTAACTTCTTCGGTAGGTTCAGGAGTCATCGTAGGCTCTGGAGTGACCTCTTCGGTAGGTT
>CAZEWE010000052.1:0-16011 GCA_964515765.1 uncultured Methanospirillum sp.
AAATCGGTTCGAGATCAGCAGGTCCGACCGGCTTTTTGGTCTGGGGATGCATTGGCGGATCCAAAGGAGTTTTCAGGTCTGCCTGAATGTTATACCATTTTTTTGGTATCTCATTCTCATCAAGAAGGATCTTCGTATTCATGTATACTTTAGTTTATCGATGCACATATTTATACATTCTTGCACGAATGTGCTAACCCAAGTTCAGATTCTCACAAAAAGACGATTATGAAGGATGGAATGAGGTCCTTGTTTTCAGATATATTGCCCAGATGATCATCAGAATGACTGGCCAGATCATCGCCCACCCGGTAAAGCAGAAGATAATCCCGGTGAGAAGAAGGGAGAGTCCACTCACCAGCATACCAACATGGCTGTCTTTCATGAGCACAAGACCTGCAGCACATCCTGCAAAATAGGTAAGGATGAAGGTTGCATTGGGTATCTGAATAAGCACATCAAGGGTAATAATCCCGCTGATGTAAATCCCGAGTATCAGGTAAAAACAGCAGAAGAGGAACACCAGCCCGCCGACAGGAGTCTGGTATACTGAGTGAAGGAGCGAGAACTGGCGAGGTGCATATCCGGCCTTTGAAATGGCATAGGCAAGTCGTCCTGCAGCACCAGTGTATGCAATGGCCGGAGCAGTAGTAATAAACAACGTGATGATACCGGCTATAATTACCCCTGAAGTCCCGAAAGAGAGCTGTATCAGATGGATGAGGGAGACTTCAGACATTCCCGGACCATAACTCCCCGTCCCTATGACGGCACATGCTGTTGCCAGGTAGAGAATGCTGATGATCACCGAGGCGATGATAGTGCCCCTGACTACATCCCTGCCAGGGTCTTCAAACTCTTCGGTGACATGAGAGATTGCCTCCCACCCAAGAAAACACCAGAATATCAGGGTTGCAGCATGACCTACACTCGGCCATCCATGTGGCATGAAAGGAACGAAGTTTGCAGGCTCGATGGCATGGATACTTCCAACAACGGCCCCGATAAGGATGGCTATGGTCGCTGCAACGACGGTCATCTGGACCCCCCCGGTCAGTCGCATCCCGAAAAAATTCGTCCCGACAGCGATGAAGATGATAATTCCGGTGATAATCAGTCTGCCTGTCTCTCCCAGACCAAACGCTGTTGCTGCATATCCGGCACCAGTGAGTGCAATGATGGGAACGGCCATGATGGCTGATAGTAAAAAGAACCAGCCGATGAGCATACCAATATCTGCATTCCATGCCCTGGTCACAAAATATGATACTCCGCCGGCATGGGGGAACCTGACCGAGAGAAATCCCATACTCAGCGCCATCGGAATTGCCAGAATACTCATCAATATCCATGCCAGAATTGATGCAGGACCTGCTGAATCCGCAGTAAGGCCAGGGAGGAGTAAAATTCCTGATCCCAGGACTGATCCGATATACAGGGGAATGATCTGCCAGAGTGACAGGGATGCTGTTTTGGGTATTGATGGCTGCACGGATATCACGAATATTGAAAACGGCTGTCTGAACCCCTATCTTTGGCATTCAGAGAAGAAAAGGTATGTGCCTGAAAACCCGTGACCAGTTATTCAGAATCCGTCGAACGGATCTTCTCCAGCCACTCATTTAACTTGTGAATGAAAGCAACCCTGACTCCGGGGTTCTCATTTACCTCCAGGTTCAGATCAGGTGTGTGAGTATTTCTGCAGACAGCAGGTATGGTTTCTGATCTTCCGTCCCAGGAATTAATAGGAAAGCCTGCTTTTTTTAAATTGGGATCCCATGTTGCGTCAATCAGGGTCCATTTCCCTGTGAGAAAGATCTCTGTGCAGAGATGGGTTGATGATGGAAGGTGGGGAAAAAGAAGGGTTAGAGATTCGGGATAATCAAAGGGCTGATCCTGCCACCTGAAAGGGATGTACTGATACCGGGTCCTGAATCCGAGTTGTTCAAACATCCAGGAAAGAAGCTGGTGTTTTGGCCCGCACCACCCTTTGTTCTGGGTAATCATCTGTCTGATGATATCATCTGAATCCCTCCATTCAGGGATGATTGCATAAGGAATGTCCCTGATGTGAGTAAAGACAGAAATGAGGCTCTCCTCTTTTAAATGACCTTCAGTCCAGTCATGTAATAATGAATAGTAAAATGGATTCCCCTTCATAGTATGCTGCTTTTTATGTCTCATTCTCTCATAAGGATGTAACCCTTGTTCCTGACAGGTATAAGAGGAAAGTTGTATCTTTCTTTAGCTCTCATCTTTCCTAGGACTTTTCATCCAGACAATGCATGGAGGATTTACACGTGTGTCAGAAGATAATCTGAAAGCAGTTTGTATTTATGCACGAAATCAGAAAGGAGTCCTGAAAGAGATAGCCGGAACGTTTGCAGATCATAATGCCAATATCGTCATGATCCATCTGGAGACCATACATGGCCGGACTGAAGATGTATTTGATGAACTGTATATTGAATATGAAGGTGATGTTCATCAGGATGATCTCCTCAGTGCCTTACATGGGTTATCCGGTGTCCGGGATGTAATTCAGCATGTCTCTTTTGGGGATATTTATGGAAAACGGGTCATCATTATCGGGGGAGGGGCCCAGGTTGCCCAGGTTGCCATGGGCGCTGTCAATGAAGCAGACCGGCATAATATCAGGGGGGAACGGATATCTGTGGATACGATTCCTCTTGTCGGTGAGAAAACCCTCTCCCAGGCAATTGACGCCGTTATCCGGCTTCCCCGTGTGGAAATCCTGGTTCTCGCCGGCTCTATCATGGGTGGAGCAGTATCTGGAGCGGTGGATCGGGTGAAAGAATCAGGAATCCCAGTCATTGCCCTGAATATGGCAGGAAGTGTGGCAAAACATGCCGACCTTGTGGTCACTGATCCCATCCAGGCCGGCGTGTTTGCCGTGATGCATGTATCTACAATAGCAGTCTTTGATGTAAACCGCGTAAGGGGGAAAAAATTCTGAATGTTTCATTAGAACGGGCATTAGATGTCCTGATGCATGACGGTCTTGTGGTATATCCGACCGATACCCTGTATGGTCTGGGAGCAGATGCCTTATCAGATGAGGCAATAATGAAAGTATTTGATGCAAAGGGCCGGGAATATCATAAACCCATCTCGATTGCAGTATCTGATCCTGATATGATTGGAGCGGTCGCGTATGTGGATGAGTTAGCAGAGCGGTTCATAGAAGAATTCCTGCCCGGACCGGTTACTCTCATTCTTCCTGCACGAAAAATCATTTCACCACGGCTTACCGCAGGAACCAGGAAGATTGGTATCAGGTATCCAGATCACAAGGTCGCTCTTGAACTGATATCCAGGTTTGATACTCCGATAACGGCAACCAGTGCAAATCTTTCAGGTGGCCCGGATCCGGTCTCAATTGACCTGTGTAATGTACCCTATGATTGTGCGGTGAACGTCGGCCCCCTCCCCGGAACTCCCTCAACGGTTGTAGATCTTGAGTTTCGGGAGATTGTCCGGGTTGGAGCAGATATAGAATCAGTTGCAGCATTTCTTGCAAAGTGGTCCTGATGAAACCCGTTCGGCTACGTGACTTTATCAGGGATAACAATGGGTGGTATTATGCTGTTGCTGCCTATGATAACGCCTCAACAGTCGGGTCTGTCCTTCGATATATTCCAGACCCTGCCGGAGATCGGGCAGATGGGAGTGGAATACGGTACCGGAAGGTGGAGTTTGAAGAAGCATATCGTCTCATTGCAGAGCACCATCCAGACTGGGCCGGTCTTGTCCACCGGGTTCCGCATAATCAGATAACTGCGGTATTCAAGCCAGATGAAGCGATTGAAACCATTGCAGCGCAGCATCCGAAGGTTGCAAAACTGGTAAAAGCCCTGCATCTTCCCCCCTGTACCTTTGGTGTGACCGGATCTCTCCTTTGTGGTCTTGGAGGAAAAAACTCTGATATTGATGGCGTTGTATACGGGCCGGCTTTCAGACATGCCCAAAAGCAGCTGATCAGATCCATTCAGAACGGTTCGGTTGAAGAACTGAGTGAAGACCTCTGGAAGACCGTTTATAAAAAACGTAATCCTGATACATCATATGAAGAATTTCTCCTCCATGAGAAGAGAAAATTAAACCGTGGCCAGGTGGACGGAACCTATTTTGATCTCCTGTATACCCGTTCCTATCAGGACCTTCCCGGTTTTACCATGGAGAAAGGAACTATCCTTGGAAAACGGGTGATTGAGGCGATGGTAACCGATGATCAGTTTGCCTTTGATAGTCCGGCTGTATATGAAATTGATCACCCTGAAATATCCCGGGTTCTTTCATTCACTCACACATATACCGGTCAGGTTTTCACCGGTGAACAGCTCCAGGCACAGGGAATTGTAGAGCAGCATGGGAATGAACAATGGCTGGTGGTCGGAACAACCAGGGAAGCCAAAGGAGAGTATATCAGGTCCCTGTCACTTCTTGAACAGGAAGGATAATCGCCGTGGTTCATTCTGTGAACACCGGTCAGAAAACCGGCACCGTGAACATGGCGGGTTCAGGGGTTTCTGGGGGATCCCGCCCTTTTCTATCTCTTTTACCTGACGAATGAGGTGGATGACTCTTCTCCGGTCTTTTGGTGTTGGTTCATAATATCTGATGATGCCGGAGGGGATGTATTCAATGAAAAGTCCCGGTGTTTTCAGATTGCCTGTCTCTTCAATGCAGAGCAGAAGGGCCGCAGATCTGATTGCATCTTCCGGCCAGCATCCGTTCTGTGGAGCCGCTTTGCACCTGGTCAGGGTATATTCACCCATGGATGCATGGTATTTATCAAGGAGCCCATGAATTCCTGCTCTCTTTGATCGCACAGGGATATCTGTCTCTGTCCAGGGTCTGACCGGAGCATGTTCCATTGCCTTGAGACAATCCCTGAGAAAACCCTTCTTCTCCTCAGAAATATCCGGGTGGATAAGGCGGATAGTATTCCAGAGTTCCTCTTCGCTGGTATCCTGGTCTGCGCAGGAGACCTGTTTGCATATACTATAGTTTTCCGCTGGTTTTGATGGGGTATCTTTGTAAAAGAAATACTGCCGGGGACAATGAAATGCAGTAATAATTGAGGATATTGCAATACTGCTATCAGGATTTTGAAAAATGCTGGGTTCGGTCATTTTATTGGAAGCGGCGTCAAACAGGTGAGAGATGGCATCAACTGAAATTCAGGTAACAATACCACCAAATGTAGAACCGGTCTACAGTAATATGATCCAGATTGCTTATAAGGAAGATGAATTCACGTTTATCTTTCTCCACCAGATTCCCGGGATAAACCAGGCACGGGGAAAAGCAGTCGTCAGCATCAGTCCGAACCATGCAAAAAATCTCCTCGCCGTCCTGCAGCGGACTGTCGGAGAATATGAACAAAAATTCAGGACCCTTGAGGCTCCCCAGGATAAACAACAGAACGTTACTGCAATGACCGGATATTCATAAAAATACTTTTTTAGGGGGTTAGTATACTCCCTGTGCTTTCACCCGGTATATCTGATACAGCAGTCTTCCAACAACCCGGTACATCATATCCAGCTCATCAAAGGTTGGAATGCTGTGTGCATGAAGGATATGTCTGCCACGGTCCATTGACGCTCCTCCAAGCAGTGTTGGAATAATTCTCTTATCTGTAGACTGTGAGAACTTGAGTATCTGCTTTGCCAGCTGTTCGGATGAGAGGATGTTGTTTGGGAATCCGACGATAAAGCACATATCCCAGAGTGCATCATTCTTTGCAAGCACTTCAAAGGTCTTTTCAAATCGTGCCTCGGTTGCGTCACCAAGCAGGTCAACCGGGTTTCCACGGTTCCAGAACTCCGGAAGGAATGAATCCAGCTCTTTTACCAGGTAATCCGGCAGATCAATCATCTTGATTCCGTACCGTTCGGTGTAGTCAGATGAGAGCACGGCAAATCCACCGGCATTGGTGACCACGATTGCACGGCGACCCTTGGGGTACCGTTTCGGATGGGAGAGCATCTCTGCTGCAAGGAATGCACCGGTCAGGGTGTGAACAAGCAGGACACCGGATTTTCTGAATGCCTCTACATAGACATCATATGACCCGGAGAGAGATCCGGTGTGTGAGGCCGCTGCTGCCTGACCACGGGCAGATGAACCGGCTTTTAATGCAACAACGGGTTTATGCCTGGATACCTCGCTCACGATCTCCATGAAGGCTTTTCCGTTCTTGATCTGCTCAATGTACATGATGATGACTTTGGTCTCCGGGTCAGCTGCTGCAGCCCTGAGATAGTCAAAGAAGTTCAGATCTGCCTGGTTACCGACAGACACGACAAGGGAGAATCCGATATCCTTGGTAAGTGACCAGTCAACGACGGTGTTGACAATTGCACCACTCTGGGAGATAAAGGCAATATTTCCTGGGTTTGGTGACTGGGCAACATAGGTGGTGTCAAGCCCGATCGGTGGAATGATAAGTCCGAGACAGTTTGGTCCGACGATCCTGGTTCCGTACCGGTGAGCAATCTCAACAATACGTTCCTCAAGCATCCGTCCCTCATCGCTCATCTCCTTAAAACCGGCTGTGATGACAACCGCAATCTTCACTCCCTTCTTTCCACATTCCTCCATTACTCCGGGAACGTGCCGGGCAGGGACAGTGATAACCGCAAGGTCAATCTCATCATCAGGAATGTCCAGAACAGTCGGGTAGGCTTTCAGACCCTGGATGGTGTCACGCTTGTTGTTAATGGGATAGACCTTGCCCGGGAAATGGAGCAGGTTATGCATGACCGCATATCCCATCTTGTTCTTGTCATCAGACGCACCAATGACTGCAACAGACTTTGGCTTAAAATATTCCGGCGGAACCTGTTCAAGTTCGACAACATCCAGAAGATGGATGTCATTGTCCATGATGATACGGGCATCGACGGCACAGGCACCTGAATCGTATAACCGAATGGGATTGATATCAAACTCACGAAGGTCCTTTTGATCCTCAAACATCTTACAGACATTCTTGATGATCTGGATCAGGCACTCCTCATCCTTGGGCTTGGAACCACGGTATCCGGTAATGAGCGGATATGAGTCGATATCGGTAACCATCTTCCTGATCTCATCTTCATCAATCGGAAGAATACGAAGGGTAACATCCTTCATCAGTTCGACAAGGGTACCACCGATACCAAAGGTGATGACCTTTCCAAACGTCGGATCAGTCTTGCCGCCTATGATAAGTTCAAGCCCTGGTGCTGCCTGATTTTCTACAATTACTCCATGAATGTCAGCATTCTGGTTATAGGCCCGGGCATTTGTTACAATCTGGTTAAATGCAGACTGTGCTGCTTCTTTTGTTCCGATACCTACAATCACACCACCGGCATCACTCTTATGAATGATATCCGGCGACATGATCTTCATCACAACCGGGAAACCAATTGCTTCTGCTGCTGATCCTGCGTCTTCTGCCCGAGTCACTATCCGGTACTTCGGGGTTGGAACTCCGTATTTTGAAAGCAGATCATATCCTTCAGATTCACTGAGCATCCATTGTGTCATGTATAACCTCTGCTATGTACTGCCGGACTCCCGGCTTCAACAAATGACGTATGAAGGTTCGTCAAATTCTGCACTTACGATGTGAACCACCAACCCATATAAAATAACCGTATCTGTCGATCAACGATGATTCATGCAAATAATAAAGATTTTAAGGAATTGTCCATGATAAATAATGATAATTGGGGTGAATTATTATCTCAGCCGAAGAGTTGCACAAGCCTGAACAAAAAGTATACTATCCTGACCCGTGTTACCGGGATTCAGCGTTAATTCACGATTATAATGCATTATATCATGAGTTCGAAAAAGACCCGGACGCATTCTGGCGCAGGATTGCATCAGATCTCCTCTGGTTCAAGCAATGGGATAATATAAAGGTATGGAACCATCCCTATGCCAGCTGGTTCACCGGCGCTGAATTAAATATCACCTATAACTGCCTGGAGCGGCACGTCAATAATGACCGGAGAAACAAGGTCGCCATATTCTGGGCTGGTGAAAATGGCCGGGAACGTATTTTCACCTATTATCAGCTGTATAAGGATGTCATGCGGATGGGCAATGCCCTCAAGTCCCTTGGCATTCAGAAAGGGGACCGGGTCTGCATCTATCTTCCTGGTATACCGGAACTTGTTGTGTCCATGCTTGCCTGCGCCCGGATAGGAGCAGTCCACACGGTGGTCTTTGCCGGATATGGTGCCAAGGCCTTAAATGAACGTATCACCGGAGCAGGAGCAAAAATTGTCATCACCGCCGATGCATCAGTCCGGCGTGGAGGCAGTATCCCCTTAAAGCCGATCGTCGAGGAGGCTCTGATCAATGCCCCGACCGTCGAGCGGGTTATTATTTTGAGAACCCAGGAGCCAAAGGTCGGTCTTCTTGATGAGTTTGAACTTGATTACGAAGAACTGATTGCACAGGCAGACCGGTATTGTGATCCGGTCCATGTCAACTCTGAAGATCCTCTCTTCATCCTCTATACATCCGGGACCACCGGGGCCCCGAAAGGTATCGTGCATGCCGCCGGCGGATACATGGTCGGTGCCTACTATACGACAAAATATGTGCTGACACTCCGCGAGAATGACGTGTACTGGTGCACTGCAGATCCAGGCTGGATCACCGGACATACCTATGGTATCTATGGCCCGCTCCTGGTTGGTGGGACGATCTTCCTCTCTGAATACACACCCGATTATCCTGATGCCGGGATCTGGTGGAAACTTATCGAGGATTACGGGGTTACTGTCTTTTATACCGCTCCAACGGCAATCAGGATGTTTATGCGGATGGGAGAGTCATGGCCGGATACATATGACCTTTCTTCACTCCGCCTCCTGGGTTCTGTCGGCGAGCCGCTCAATCCTGAAGCATTTGAGTGGTTTTACAAGTACATCGGGAAGAACAAGTGTCCAATCCTGGATACCTGGTGGCAGACCGAGACCGGTATGCATATGGTCACGACAATGGTCGGCCTGCCGATGAAACCAGGATTTGCAGGAAAGCCGATCCCCGGTGTCATTGCAACGGTCGTAAATGAAGAAGGAGATCCCATCCCTGCAGGAACCACCGGATATCTGGCAATCAAGGAGCCCTGGCCGTCCATGATGAAGACCGTCTATCAGAATGATGAGCGGTACCGCCAGTACTGGAGTTTTGGAAAATACGGGTATTACAGCAGTAATGATCTGGCGGTCATGGATGAAGAAGGATATATCATGCTCCTTGGCAGGTCTGATGACATCATCATTGTGGCAGGTCACAATGTCGGAACTGCTGAGATTGAAAGTGCGCTGGTTTCGCACAGTGCCGTTGCAGAAGCAGCAGCAATTGGAAAACCTGACCCACTCAAGGGAAATATTATCAAGGCCTTTGTCATTTTACGCAATGGAGTGGAACCCACCCAGAAGCTTATCCATGATCTGAAATATCACGTTCGTATCATGCTTGGGCCAATTTCTGTCCCTGCAGAACTTGATTTTGTTGACAGTCTGCCAAAAACCAGAAGTGGGAAGATCATGCGGCGGGTATTAAAGGCGAAGGAAATGGGTATGGATCCTGGTGATACATCAACCCTGGATGAATAATCATCCAACTCTTTATATACTGTTTTAATAGATTTATAACCATGTCTGCAACTCCAGATACTTCGCTCCGGATAGAAAATATCGTGGCTTCAGCGAAGATCTCTGAATCCCTGGACCTCCCCCAGATTGCATCCAGCATAAAGGATGCGGAATATAACAAAAAGCGGTTCCCGGGTGTTGTTATCCGGATGCAGAACCCGAAGATAGCGGCATTGGTATTTGGATCCGGAAAAGTGGTACTGACCGGAGCGAAAAGTGTCGAGAGTCTGAATAAGGGACTTGAGATATTAGGCGATCTGCTGCGTTCCCTGAACATCGAGATAGCAAGCGAACTGACATATAAAATCCAGAACATCGTTACCTCTGCCGACCTTGGATCAGGAATTAATCTGAACAAGATAGCAGTCGGGTTCAACCTTGAACGGATCGAGTATGAGCCTGAACAGTTCCCGGGTCTTGTCTACCGGCTGGAGGAACCAAAAGTAGTTGTCCTGCTCTTTGGGTCAGGGAAACTCATCATCACCGGAGGCAAAGAACCAGAGGATGCGAAGAAGGCAGTGCTGAAGATAGTTGATGATTTGAAAGGGCTTGGGCTTTTATAATCTGGAGATCATTCATCTGAATTTATAATTCAGATTCTATATTTTTATATACAATAGAATTTATTGTACTAAGTACCGTTTTCCGGGGGATATTGTAGCGTCACAATGTGGATACGGTATATAAATTATAGAAACAGTCTGGAAAACTCACCGCTAAAACTTGCAGAGTTTTCCGTGCTTCTTTTTTTTCTTTGATTCTCCTATAAAGTAGACTCCCCTCTTCGTTCAAAATGAGGATGAGTAAAAGAAGATAGATTTTGGATTATGCTAATCCGATAATCCGGGGACCGGTCTCTTCCCCGATGATAACCGTAGTTTTTGTAGTGAATTCAGAAAAAAGTCCACAGCTCACAACACCGGGAATCATATTGATGGCAGTCTCCAGGGCAGTTGGGTCCGGGATGCTGACCGGGGTATAATCAAGGATGATATTTCCGTTATCAGAGATGACCGGACCGTCCTTTTTTACCCCTTCCCGAACCGCCACTGTTCCTCCAAGTTCATTGAGCCGGCGAATGACATGGCTGAGTGAAAATGGTATGAGTTCAATCGGTATTGGTCCGGTCAGATGAGAGCATATCTTTGACGGGTCAGCGACGATGATGAGCCGGGTTGAGGCATCTGCTATGATTCGTTCCCTGACATGAGCAGCTCCCCGGCCTTTGATAAGCCTCAGGTCAGGATCTATCTGGTCTGCACCGTCAATGGTGATGTCAATCTTCTCTGCCTGTTCAAGCCCGATGAGGGGGATGCCAAGTACTCCTGCCCTCATGGTGGTCTGGATAGAGGTGGGCACGCCGACGATGGAAAGCCCCTCTTCAGTCATCCGCTCTTTCAGTCGTGCCATGGTAAAGGCCACGGTTGATCCGGTTCCAAGACCAACCGTCATGCCATTCGTGATATAGTCAGCAGCCTTGTACCCTGCTCGTTTTTTTGCCTGTTCCTGGGGGGATAATCCGCTTGTATTCATGGTTCTCCTGAATTTTGTGAATAAAATTGCTCGCGATATCAGTCTTTATAATGAGAAGAGTTTCTTCAGGTCATCTGTTCCTGCATATGCCGTACAGTCCAGGGTGATAGGAGTGATGGAGATATTCCCTTTATGGATGGCATGCACATCAGTCCCCTCCGGAGCATCGGTAACCAATGGGCCGTTAATCCAGTAATAGGGTTTTCCCCTTGGATCTAGCCGCTTCTCCACGCCGGTGATAAATAAATGCTCTGCGAGATGGGTAATTTCATATCCGCCGGTAATGACGGATGGAACATTCACATTCATGACGTGAGTGAATGAAGGAAACCCTTTCTCAAAAATCCGGGTGATGACATCACGAACGACTCCCTTGGACTCTGAAAACCGGTCAATAAGGTTTCGTGCATCGTCAAATTTCTCTTTCTGGTCTTCTATCTGAAGAGAGAATGCCACGGCAGGATACCCGTGATTCGCTGCTTCGAGAGCTGCACCCACGGTCCCGGAGGTGGTTATTGCCTCATATGACAGGTTTTCACCGATATTGATACCTGAAACGACAAGGTCTGGTTTTACACCCAGAGCAAAAAGAGCAAGTATGACCGAATCGGTTGGTTTCCCACCGACTGCATATGCGGTGATATCACCCCGGTTTACCGTGTTGACTCTGAGTGGTTCAAATATGGAGAGTGATCGTCCGACTGCACTCTGCTGGGTTGCCGGAGCACATACCACAACATCAGCCCATTCATGCAGGGCATCATAGGCAGCCCATAATCCCTCAGAATTAACCCCATCATCGTTGGTCAGGAGAATACAGGGTCTTTTTTGGGTAAAATGGGAATCTGATGCTGTAGTGTCAGGAGGGGATCCTGAAATCATGTATCCCGATTATTAGTTCTCCTGCTTTTTAATGGATCATCAAAACTGCCGGATTTCTGATATCACCTTAAGTTCAGGGTACCCTGAATCGGATTATTTTTTTTCTGATCCTGCAAACAAGTAGCGATGAATATTCTGCTTGCTGAATATACCGTCAGCCATGATCCGACTTTAGCCCCCGAAGGTCGCGCCATGCTTGATGTACTTACACGCAGTTTCACCAAAATCGGACATACGGTCCACAGTCCTGAACCGGGCAGGGATTTTTCTGAAGAGATCACCCGGCTTGGTGCATTATGCGATGAAGGGCTGGTCATCGCTCCTGATCACCTGCTGGCACGATTTACCAAAAACCTTGAGGATGTTACCAGAAACATCGGATGTAACTCTTTTTCAATCGCAGTCTGTGCGAATAAAAAAAGGACCGGACAGATTTTGCAGTCACATGGAATCGATGTCCCGAAAGAAGTCACATCAGGAAGACGTATCGTCAAACAAGTATCCGGATGTGGTGCGGTCGGTGTCAGGCTGACCGACGGACCTGCCGGTGAGGGAGAGTTTGGCCAGGAGTTTATCGAGGGTGAGCACTACTCCATGAGTCTTGTTGGTGGCCGCGTCGTCGGTGAGGTGTGCCTCTATTATACCGGAAAAGGACCGCTCCTCCTTGCACTGAACCGGCAGGATATCAGGTTTAACGAGGATGGGACGGTTGCCTACCATGGAGGGGAGACACCGGTGGATCATCCGAAGAAGGATGAGATGTATGCTCTAGCAACAAAAGCCATTGAGGTACTGGGCTGTCAGGGGTATGTCGGGATTGACATGGTCGTCAGTCCGGATCGGATTGTCATTGTTGATGTCAATCCACGGCCAACTACGAGCATTATTGGAATTGATGCATGCATGGAAGAGGAGATTGCGCAGGTGATCCTGGATGCGTCATATGGACGTTCTCCTGAATCAGTTCACCTTATTGGTCATGCATACTTCTCTTCAGAGGGTCAGGTTACCTATGATCGGAGTTGACATCGGCGGGGCAAATCTGAAGGTCGTGGATGAGCACGGAGCCCATATTCACTACTGTCCACTCTGGAAAGAGACCCCAATCAGGGAGATATTACAGGGGTATTTGTCCGCTGATAATGCTGCGGTTGTGATGAGTGGCGAACTTGCCGATTGTTTTGCATCAAAGCAGGAAGGTATTGAATTTATCTTCACCGCCGTCCGGAACGTCTTTCCCCATGCACTCTTCTATGGAACTGACGGACAATTTCATACCACAGCGGTCAGTGACCTTGCCGCGGCAAACTGGCTGGTGATGGCAGATGTCCTGCGTGACAGATACCCTGACGCTGTTCTGGTTGATATGGGGAGCACAACAACGGATATCATCCCGCTGAATGCCTGGGAGACCCTGAAAGGTCAGACCGACTTTTCCCGGCTGAAAACAGGTCTGCTGCTCTATTACGGTCTTCTCAGAACCCCGGTTTCATCTCTTGTCAGGTCGGTTTCACTTGATGGGTCCCCAGTCGGGGTAAGCACTGAATATTTCGCATGTGCCGGAGATGCTCACGTGCTCACCGGGCTCATCACCCCTGAAATATATACAACAGCAACACCTGATGCATGCAGTCCGTCATGGGATCATTGCCTGCGCCGGATGGCACGGATGGTTTGCGCTGATGTGGCAGAGATTGGAGAGGAGCGTGTGCTCCAAATAGCGCAGGCATATGTGAATGAGGAACAGGCATGTATAACACAGGCCGTCAGAAACGTAATGGAAAAATTTGGGTGCACACGCATTCTTACAGTAGGCGTAGGGTCAGGTCTTCTGTCATCATGGCTGAATGCGCATGATCTCAATCGCGACATGGGTTCCCTGTCTGATGCGATGCCGGCATGGGCGGTCCGGGAGGCCGGGTTACGAACCGTCTGATCCTCTCCCTCATTCTCCTGGCAGGATCTCTGGGAGGAACTCTCCTCCTCTGGTACCTTGGCTACCCGTTCTTCTTTCTGTTTTTCTTCATTCCCCTGATACCACTTCTGGGAAAGGACCCCGAAATTCGTCAGTGTCCGATCTGTGGATGGGAGACTGCCGGGAATGAACGATATTGTCCCTATGATGGGAACAGGCTTGAAGTACGAACAGACGGGTCACAACGATAACGGCTGCTGCCCATACCGGTGAACCTCTTTTTGAGGGTGCGATAAACCGGATGATGTGGGGCAGTCACTTAGGGTTTTTTGCGCTGTGATTTTTCTCCCGGCTATGGTCTTTCGGTTTTTGTCAGAAATGATGATGTACCGGTCTGACCGGATTCCCAGTTGTTCTATGATACTGTCATGAGAGACTGATAGTAGAACAATCGGGGCAATGTGCCGTGCATGGGTTCTGCACTCGTCTACGAGGACCGGAATACTGTTTTCATACTCCTCAAGATGCTCACGCGAATACTGGATAAAGAGAAGGTGTGATTCATCTTTTCTGATCGCCCCGATAAGTCCGCTCATCCCCTCGATTCTTCTGAAGTCGATCCGGTATTTCTGATCAGGGGGCAGACTTACCAGTGGATCTGCATGCCCAAAGAAGAGATAGGAGATTGGACCATGGACTGTTCTGACCGGCCCTGATATGAGCGCATTCTGCAGATCCCGTCCTGGCGCGATATATACTGAAAAGGTATTCTGATTGATTTTTCGGAGTGTTTCATATCGCCCGGCCATATCCTCAGGTTTTCGAGGAAGCATATGTAAACGTTATCCAAGCAGGGTGAAAGTGAAAAAACCTGAAAAGGGTTATGATATATTCCCTTTTAGCAGATCCCTGACTTTTTCAATCTCTTTCAGTTTCTCTTCGTAGTCGCCCACTATTTCAGTTTTCAGCTCTTCGAGTATGTCATCAAGGGATTTTATGAGATGATAGATCATCGTCGGTCTGCCCTTTCCTTCCCGTGCGTGCCTGATATCTCTCACCCATTTCCGTTTCATGAGGTCGGAAAGGGCGATACTCACCTCGGGTTGGCGAAGATCACAAATCCGTTCTATCTCCCGCGACGTCAGATCATCATCCCGTATCATCAGAACCAGGACCCGGCCAGTATTTTTCTTCAGCCCGATATCCCAGAATAAATCTGCAATTTCCTCTTCCCCCTTAGAAAATTGCAGGGTTGTATGAGTGCCCACCATAGTACACCTGAGAAAGATATGACTGAATACTATATCACAGAAAAGATATAACTTCCCATTGGCATCTCTGTGAAAAAATCCATCAAGAAGTCAAATATTTTTATCTGATTATTATTTCTGATTCTGAATACATTTATTGGCCGAATTGATGGATTGGTCATATGCCCCTTCCTGTGGGGATTATCTTTATATGGTGTGATCGGTATGATCACAGGATAGTTCCGTATGGGAGCGGAGCATCCGGGTGAATTATGTTATTTATTGCATTAGCCAAATTTAAGACAAAACTTGACAAAGAGGTTGTATCTCAAAATTTGAAGGATATTGAGGAGGATACAAAGGGACAGGTCAGGTACCTGAACATCTACTGGACACTCGGAAGGTATGACACGGTTGTTCTCTTTGAGGCACCTGATGAAAAAGTCGCCATGAATGTGGCTCTAAAGCGAATGGACCGGATGGATATTGAAACCCTGGTTGCCGTACCAGCAGATGAACACCATCCTTTCGGCCCGGTTTAGGAAATTTTATATTTTCTTCACTTTTCCTTCAGGCATTTTGAGAATTATAAGAAATAATTTTTATATCAGTATCTCAATATTTGTTTTAGAATCAATTATGGCAGATTTACCAATTGCAGCCGTAACCCGTGTTGCCAAAAACGCAGGAGCTGAGCGTGTCGGTGCCGATGCATCAGAGATCCTTGTCCAGAAGACTG
>CAZEWE010000053.1:0-15808 GCA_964515765.1 uncultured Methanospirillum sp.
TGCTGAATCTCCTCTTCTCTGAAGGACGGGCAAAACAGTGGATAAGGAATCCGGGTATATTGCAGCACCTGACCGTTGCCTGCGGGTTTGTATACCTGATTGAGATCATCTTCGGTCTTCTGATCCTCTTCCCCGGATTATTGCCTGGAATCTCAACTGGTCTGCTCACGCTGGTCTTTTGTGCCGGTCTTTTCTATCTGGCATGGTGTATCCAGAAACTCTCACAGGAATACCCATCGAAGGAAAGATGCCCTTCACATTCATCGGATGATAAGGACACACCGGGTATTATCCGGTTTCTCCTCTATCATGAAGCCTCCCTATCTATTCCGGTCTCGTTCATCCTTCTGCTTGGAATTATCTTTATTGAATGTGCGATTATTCTCATTCCGGTTGATCAGGGCTACTACCTGTTCTCCCGTGACAGCCAGTTTGGCCTGCTTATGGTCATTATGGCAATTCAGGTGCTTGCCCTTGGAAAAACGCCGTTTGGGGTATACAAACGATCCTGGTTCCTGGTAGGTATCGGAATCCTCATCGTAATTCTTGGCATGTACTCCTGTATCGTCCCCGGACTGTTAGCCGGCTGGATGCTGTCAATCCTGGGATTCTGGAATCTTCTGACCGGAAGCACCGGACTTGGAAAGATAGTCATTCCTGTTCTGCAATCGTACCGCTCCCCTCCGGATAAGCAGGTCTCCCTGTCACCAGAGAAGAAAAATCTGCTCTTGACCGTGATAATCCTGCACCTCCTGACCATGGGATTTGGGATGAACCTGATCCTTCCCGGACTCATCCCGCCACTCGTAGTTCTTGCAAATCTCTTCATACTCGGGTTTCTTATGATACGTCTGGCATCTATGCTGAGAAATATCCCCATGCCCCTGTAAAGAGAATCGAATACTATAAACAGGCGTACAGAAGATACTAGCATGATCACACGCCTGCATCGCTTTGATGCTGAGCATGTTTGTGAAATGAGGCATGACCATGACAGATGAAATCAATGTGGATTCTCTTTTTGGGGCTGTTGGAGATGACAAAGAGTTCAGGGAACGCTATGGTGAGCAGATAGGCGCTGGAATGGCTGCGGTCATCTATGCACGGGATGGAATCGCGGCAAAGGTATTCAGGGATAATCAACCGCCAAGACAGGCATTTCAGGAGGCATACACCATGGCGGTTATCAATGAACTCAATATTCCTGCTCCAAAGGTCTATGGTGTCGAGACGTTCTGTAACCGGACAGTCCTCCTCATGGATCAGGTTAAAGGAATCTCACTCCTTGACATCATGCTCAAAGATCGGAATACAATACCTGAGTGCATGGATACCGTCGTCAAGCTGCAGGCAGCATTGCATCAGGTGGAATTTACTGGTTTTGTGCCGCTTAAATCGATGCAGAAAGGGATGATTGCGGCGAGTCCGGGACTTACTCCTGAAGAGAAAGAGAAACTTCTCGGGATGCTTGATTCGCTCCCTGATGGCCTTATCCTCTGTCATGGCGATTTCCACGGAGGAAATATCCTCTGTGAGGGGAAATCATGCATGATTATCGACTGGGCTGAAGTCTCCTGTGGCTCCCCGGCTGCAGATGCATGTCGGAGTTATATGGATTATTTCATCGCCGGTCAGGGATTTGAAGAACTCTATCTTGAGAAGTACTGTGCTGCAACAGGCAGAAAAAGAGAGGAGATCCTAGCATGGCTTCCGGTCGTTGCCGGTGCTGTCTATGGATATCTCTCCCCTGAAGCGCAAAAAGCAGTCCGGCCACTCTTCTGAAGCAGGACCCTGGGACTGTATCTGATTTGATGGATACAGGATATTTTTCTCTCATTTTTCCCTTTCAGAAAATATCATACATAATAAATATATCCTACACCATAGTGTCAGTATAAAAAGCGGCAGGGTAATCTCTTAGGCCGCCTTGAATGGGGAGTGGTGAATATGATAAATAACGTGAAACACTGGCTGGATAATGCCACAATCGGGCAAAAAATTATCCTTATCTGTTTAATACTGGTCATCGTTCCAACGGTTATATTGGGATATGTTGCATATAGCAGCGCTGAAGTCACCATTAAAAACGATATCCGGATGAGTCTTGAGATGCAGACCGCGGATATCACTGAAGAGACTAAAACGGTCTATGACCTGACCCAGGTCAAGGTGAACAGTGATCTGAACGTCCTCCGCCAGCTCTTCTATGCAAAAGGGAACCCTTCGATAGTGGGCGATGACCTGATGCTTGGGTCCTCGTACCGGGTGAATAATAACTTTGAGATTGTGGATGAGGTCCAGGAACTTCTTGGTGGAGCAGCTACTATCTTCCAGAAGAAAGGTAATCAGGCGATTCGTATCTCCACCAATGTCATCGGTGAGGATGGGAAGCGGGCAATCGGAACCCCGGTTTCAGATGCAGTCTATGAAGCGGTCATTAACAAGGGCCAGACCTATTATGGATCGGCAAATGTAGTCGGAAAGAAATACATCACCGCCTATGAGCCGATAAAGGACGCATCAGGCAATATTATCGGTATCCTCTTTGTAGGAGTTGAAGAGGCCAAAACTATCGGTCTTCTGCAGGACCAGATCCGTGCGAAGAAGATCGGTGAACACGGGTACATGTATATCCTGGACAGCAAAGGAAAACTCCTCCTTCACCCCTCACTTGAAGGCCAGGATATGACCTCGTATGACTTTGTCAAGGCAATACTTGCAGAAAAGAAAGGATTCCAGGAATACCCCTGGCAGGGGACACAAAAGATCGCTGCATATGATTACTTTGAGCCATTTGACTGGATCATCGTTGCCAGCAGTGACCTCTCCGACTTTACCGGCCCACTCGATACCATCCGAAACACCATCATTCTCGTAGTCATTCTGGGTATCATCGCCGGAACCCTGGTATCACTTGCCTTTGGCCGGTCGATATCCCGTAGAATGGATGAGCTGGTTCAGGTTGCCCACCGGGTCCAGCATGGAGATCTCTCGGTAAACATTGCTGAATCACAGAGCAAGGATGAAATTGCAGTATTAGGAAAAGCCTTTGCAGAGGTTGTATCAACATTCCAGCTCTTCAGGGATGAGGTCAGGACCCTGAGCTCTGCTGCATCCTCTGGAAACCTGAATGTCAGGGGGGATGTCAGCAAGTTCCAGGGAGATTATGCGGTCATCATCGACGGAGTAAATGAGACGGTAGATGCCATGGCCGTTCCACTGCAGGAAGCCATGAGTCTGTGCGGAAAATATGCCAATGGTGACTTCCAGGCACGTATGAACCCTGACCTGCATCTGGAAGGAGAATTTATTGAATTCAGGGATGCTCTGAACACCATCGGCGTGGATCTCTCCCGTGCCCTGACCGCCGTCCGGGATCATATGAATATCCTGTCCGGACAGGTCGATGAGGTCACGGCAAAGGTGAACGAGGTCACTCATGAGACCGGAGTTGCACATAAAAGTATTGAAGATGTCTCTGAAGGAGTCAGCCAGGTTGCACGGATTGCATCCGCCGTCAATGACCTTGCAGACAAGAGTGGCATGAACACTGAGCAGATCCTGGCAGCCATGCAGGACCTTGCCACCACCGTCTCATCAGTTGCGGCAAAGATGGAACAGGTGTCGGTTCTCACAAACACCGCTGCAGAACTCTCTGAAAACGGGAAGAAGGCAGCTAGTGAGGCCGAAACCGGCATGAAAGACATCATGCAGGCATCTTCGGCAATCAATGAGATGAACCGGGATATAAGCCAGCAGATGCAGGAGATCGGCCGTATCGTGGATATCATCAGTTCCATCGCCGAAGAGACGAACCTCCTTGCCCTGAACGCTGCAATCGAGGCTGCACGGGCCGGAGAGGCAGGTCTTGGATTTGCTGTGGTGGCTTCTGAAGTCAAGGAACTGGCAAATGAATCCCAGAAGTCTGCAGAGCATATTGCCGGTATCATAACCGGTCTTCAGAAGAAGTCAGGAGCCATGGCTGAAGCAGTTGAGAAGTCCCTGACCGAGATAGAGAGCGGGAACGTAGCAGTGAATGAAACACTTGATATCTTTAATGAGATAGTGACCTCCATCTCGGTTATCAACTCCAACATGAGTGAGGTTGCCGCTGCAAGTGAAGAACAGGCCGCCTCAGTTCAGGAAGTAACGGCAACCGTCAATGAGTTCAGCGACATGGTGACCCAGACTGCGAAAGAGTCAATCGGTCTTGCCGCTGCGAGTGAAGAGTCATCTGCAGCAGTGGATCAGATCACCCACATGGTCTCCCAGGTAAACTCCTCGATGGAAGAGATTCATGCGGTGACTGATCAGGCCCATGAGACGGTAAAGCGTATCCACGACGAAATGGACCAGTTTAAGGTCTGATTCCGTTCACCTTTTTTTCGGTTCCTAAACATCTATGAATTCTGGTCACTAACGTGTACCACCATGTTTGCACAACGAATAGAGAATCTTCCCCCCTATTTATTCGCCCGCATTGACGAGATGAAAGCAAAAAAAAGGGCTGAAGGGGTTGATGTTATCGACCTTGGAGTCGGAGATCCGGATCTTGCGACACCGCCCCATATTGTCGATGCTCTCATAGAAGCAGCAAAGGACCCTGATAACCACCACTACCCGAATTACCTGGGCATGGCGGCATACCGGCAGGCGGTTGCCGGCTGGTATAACAAGCGGTTTGGTGTGGATGTTGACCCTGACTCACAGGTCATCTCTCTCATGGGTTCAAAAGACGGGGTTGCCCATATCCCTGAAGCAATCGTTGGTCCGGGGGATTATGTCCTGGTTCCAAGCCCGGGATATCCGGTCTACAGCACCGGTGCACTCTTTGCCGAAGCAAAGGTTCATGAAATGCCCCTCCTGAAAGAGAACGGGTTCCTCCCTGACCTTGATGCCATCCCGAAGGATGTTGCCAGAAAATCAAAACTGATGTGGATAAACTATCCGAATAACCCAACATCAGCCATTGCACCACCCTCATTCTACCAGGAGGTTGTGGAGTTCGCACGGGAACATGGCATCGTTGTTGTCAGTGACAATGCCTACTCCGAGATAGCCTTTGACGGGTACCAGGCACCCTCCTTCCTCGAGACCGATGGTGCAGAGGAGGTCGGAATTGAGATGCACTCCCTGTCCAAGACCTACAACATGACCGGGTGGCGGATTGGTATGGCAGTCGGAAATAAAGAGGTCATCCGTGGCCTTGGCATTGTCAAGACCAACATTGACTCCGGTGTCTTCAACCCGGTTCAGCATGCAGCCATTGCAGCTCTTCAGGGCCCCCAGGACTGTGTTGCAGAGGCATGCAAGATCTACCAGGAGCGCCGTGATGTCCTCGTGAGCGGTCTTACAAAACTCGGGTTTGATGTCACCATGCCCAAGGCAACCTTCTATGTCTGGATGAGTGTTCCTGACAGTATCTCCTTTGCAGCACGGATGCTGAACGATACCGGCATTGTTGTAACCCCTGGTGTCGGGTTTGGAAAATCCGGTGAAGGCTATGTCAGGTTTGCAATCACCCGCTCTGTTGACCGGATAAAAGAGGCAGTAGACCGGATGGGCGAGGTGAAATGGTGAACTTCCCTCCTCATCTCTCCATAAGCAACCAGCACCTGATGATCGACGGGTGTGATACGGTTGAGCTTGCATTCAAGTACGGAACTCCCCTCTACGTCACCGATGAAACCCGGATCCGGGATAACTACCGGGGATATGTAACAGCCCTGTCAGCCCATTACGCTCATATCCGGGTTCTCTATGCCGCAAAGGCGAATGGGAACCTCAATATTATAAAGATCCTTGCACAGGAGGGTGCAGGAGCAGATGTCTTCTCATCCGGAGAGCTGCACATGGCCCTTCTTGCCGGGATGAAACCAGAGCACCTGCTCTTTAACGGCTCGTCCAAGACCGAGGCAGATCACCGGCTGGCAGTCGGGAAGGGTGTCCGGGTATCACTTGACTCACTTGATGAACTGGCCCAGCTGGACCGGATTGCAGGCGAAGCTGGAAAGGTTGTTGAGGTATCCTTCCGGGTCAATCCGGCGATTGATGTGCCGACACATCCGAAGATAGCAACCGGCCTTGCAACATCGAAATTTGGTATCCCGGCAGCAGAGATTACCGATGCCTATGCAGCAGCCCTTGCCTGTAAGAACGTTGTCCCGGTCGGTATCCACTGCCATATCGGCTCTCAGATCCTTGACATCGAACCCTTTGCAAAGGAAGCACAGGTCATGATGGAGGTTGTCGAGGAACTCCACCGGATGGGTGTGAAGTTTAAATTCCTGGACCTTGGCGGTGGCCTTGGGGTTGCGTATGATCATTTCGGCCCTGATGCACCAACCTTTGCCAGCTATGCCGATGCTGTCATGCCGGTCTGCACGTCAGTCCTTGGACGGCTCGGTATTCAGCCTGAGATCTGGATTGAACCAGGCCGGTCCATGGTCTGTGACTCTACCGTCCTCCTGACAAAAGTGAACTCGGTCAAGAAGGCACACAAGACCTTTGTGAACGTGGATGCAGGGTTTAACCTTCTCATCCGTCCGGCCATGTATGACTCCTACCATGAGGTGCTCGTGGCAAACCGTGCTGATGAAGAACCTTCAGGGACCTACACCGTCACCGGGCCTATCTGTGAGACCGGGGATATCCTTGCCCATGACCGGAAGCTTCCCGGTGTTGTTGCCGGTGATCTGATAGCCGTCCTTGACGCCGGGGCCTACGGGTACTCCATGGCATCCCAGTACAATGGCCGGGGCCGGTGTGCAGAGGTGCTGGTCAGAAAGGGACAGGCAGAACTGATGCGAAGGGCAGAGACCATTGATGACCTGATGGCAAACCTCGAGACTCCTTCATGGCTCAGATAACACCGGAGTGAACCGGTGGTCAGGTATCACTATGCCCTGGTCGACGACCTGGTAAGCAGAGACGAATTTGATCGTCTTATCGAAAAGAAGATAGCCGATTGCGGAAACCTTGCAGATGAGACCACGGCAGCCCTGCTGGTGGTAAAAGATCTTGGCCGGTCCCATGTCAAGATCCGGGGTCTGCGGGGGAAGTCCTCCCTCTTCTGTTTTTATGCAAAGATAATCGCCTTCTCCGGTGTCAAAGAGTTTGACCGGCAGGAAGGGGAGAAGGGACTTGTTGCACGACTGACGGTCGCTGACGAGACCGGACAGGTTGAACTGGTATTCTGGGATGAGCAGGCTGCAGCCCTTGAAGAGACGTTTGAGATAGCCGACGTGGTCGAGATCATCGGACGGCACGGGAAATCCATCCGGGAGATTATGCCGCTGAATTTGCGGAAAACCTGTGTGGATATTGACTGTGTCATGGAGGTGAAAGAGCGGAAGGCCCCTGAGCGCACAGACCTGCATCTTCTCATCATCAGTCTTGCAGAGCCACGCCCGTTTACCCGCCGGGATGGAACCGGTGGCGAGATGGTAAGCGGTCTAGTCGGCGATACAACCGGAACTGCACGCCTCATCTGCTGGGAACCTGCCCTGTTATCTGGTATATCTCCGGGAATGGCCGTGTCAGTGACCGGTGCCCTGACCAAGGAGGGAGACTATGGAGGACGGGAGATTGTGTGTGATGAAGAGACGTCCATCGCCCCGGCTGATACAATCCCTGATATCCTGGTAACAGCGCTTGACAATATCGTTCCTGATCAGAGTTTTACCGTCCGGGGAACGATAACAAAGATCCTCCCGGCAAAACCCTTTACCAAGCGGGATGGAACAACCTCCTTTGTCCGGAATCTCCGGTTTTCTGACGGAACCGCCGATGTTCCCCTCGTGCTCTGGGATGCAGATGCGAAACGAACGCTCCTTCCTGGTGAGACAGTCATGCTCTACAATGCCTATGCGAAAGTCGGAAGATCCGGCGAAGTTGAGGTCTCTCTGGGCAGAGGAGGCGCTCTTACCGTTATTCCTGACAAAGAAGAACCGGTCAGGATTGAGGGATGGGTCCTGCATGTTCCGGAGGGAGTGGTCATTACAAACCAGGAGGGATCATGGCTGGTGGAGACCCGCCTCCCCCATGGTTCCCATGTCATTATGACCGGTCGGGCAAGTGGAAAAAGGGTCTTCTGCGAAAGTGAAGAGGGGGTAAAAGAAGACCTGGAAGGGTTGAAAAATGAGGTTTCCTCCTTCATACGGTCGTTTTCATAAATGCCATTTTCACTTTCACCCCGTTTATTTTAGACTTAAATACCCCTCGTTGCCACCTGTATGATGAGGAAACTACTATGGCAACAGAAGCATACAACCTTGAGGACATTCCCGGCGTCGGACCAACCACTGCAGAAAAGCTCCGTGAAGCCGGGTATGAGTCAGTGGAAAAGATTGCACAGGCAACTGCAACTGAACTCTATGATACTGCAGAGATTGGAGAAGCAACCGCCCGCAAGATGATCAAGTGGTGTACTACTCAGATAACCCCTGGTGCAGAAGAATCCACAGGTACTCCGTCCCCACAGAAGGATGATTCAACAGATATGCAACAGCGGAGACTGGATATAGAGGATATTCCGGGTGTCGGCCCGGCGATTGCTGAAAAGCTTCGGGATGCAGGATTTTTGACCGTTGAAAGCATTGCAACATCACTTCCTGCAACCCTGGCAGAGGCTGCAGAACTGGGAGAGGCTACCGCAAAGAAGATGATCAAGTGGTGCCGGGACCAGGCAGATATCGGTGGATTTAAGACCGGAACCGATGTCTTTGAGCAGCGTCTGAAGGTCAAGAAGCTGCGGACCCTTGTTCCGGAGGTTGATGACCTTATGGGAGGGGGATTTGAAACCCAGGCTATCACCGAGATGTACGGAGAGTTCGGTTCTGGTAAATCCCAGATTGTCCACCAGATGGCAGTCAACGTCCAGCTCCCGGAGGAACTTGGGGGTCTTGGTGGCTCGGTCATCTACGTTGACACGGAAAATACCTTCAGACCTGAACGTATTGAGCAGATGGTCAAGGGTCTTGAGATAGAAGATGCAGACCCAAAGGAATTCTTAAAGAATATTCACGTCGCCCGTGCGCAGACCTCTGACCACCAGATGCTCCTTATCGAGACATCCCGTGAGCTTGCCGAGGAACTGAAGGCTGCAGGAAAACCGGTCAAACTCGTGATCGTGGACTCACTCACCGGTCTATTCCGATCAGAATATGCAGGCCGGGGCAGCCTTGCAGAACGCCAGCAGAAGCTGAACCGTCACATGCATGACATCTTCAAACTCTGTGACGAGTACAATGCCATAGGTCTCGTGACAAATCAGGTCCAGTCCAATCCGGCAGTTTTCTTTGGTGACCCGACAAAACCTATCGGAGGAAATATCGTCGGCCATACTGCCACATTCAGAATTTACCTGCGGAAGAGCAAGGGCGGAAAGCGTATCTTCCGGCTTGTTGACAGTCCGAACCTGCCGGAAGGGGAAGCAACGTTCCTTGTGGAAGAGGGCGGTCTTCGGTCCTGCTAAAGTCACAATAATAGGAATAATAGGAGTTTATCTGTGTTACGGGGCGTGATAACTGATATCGATGGAACACTGACTGATGAAAAGCGCAGGCTTTCGACTGCTGCCATAGAGACAATACGAAAGCTCCAGGAGAATGGCATAGAGGTGGTGCTCTCATCCGGCAACACCTCATGTCTTCTCAAGGGGCTGTGTAAGCTCATCGGCACCGGTGGAACCTTCATTGGTGAAAATGGCGGCGTATATCGGATCGGGTTTCAGGGTTCCATGAACATTATGGCAAACCGGGATATTGCAGTAAAAGCTCTGAATCTGCTGGAAGAGTATTATGCGAAAAAAGGCACCCGTCTTGAGCTCTACTCCCACCAGGAGCGGTATTCAGATATCGCGTTTGCCCGTGAGGTACCGGTTGACGAGGTCAGGTCCCTTCTTGCCGGCTGGCCGGTCGACATCATGGACACAAACTTTGCCATCCATATTCACGAGGCCGGTATTGACAAAGGAAAAACATTTCATATCGTTGCAGAGCAGCTTGGGATTAAACCAGAGGAGTTCCTTGGCATTGGAGACTCAGAGAATGATATCGGGATGATAAAGGCTGCAGGAACCGGCTGCTGCGTTGCAAATGCACAAGAGGATGTACGGAATATCTCTGACTTTTGCTCATCAGTTCCGTACGGCGAAGGCTTTGTTGAGATTATGAGGACGTACTTCCCTCACATTCTGGCAAGGTAACGGTCTACCACGATAAAGTCCTTAATGTCCCTGACAGCTTCGAAGGGGATGAGCATCTGGTCTCCGTCAAGGGTGTATCCGGTTGTGTCAAAGGCCGGGTCAGGCTCAAGCACAAGGTCAGTGATAAGGCCGGTATCAAAATCTACCATCAGATTGCGAAGTGATCCGATTGCTTTCCCGTCATTGGTCACGATCTGTTTCCGTGAGAGTGAGCGGGCAAGTATGGACTTCATATATCAGATTTCGGTTGTATCCAATAATAAATCTCCCGATCAGATACCGGGATCTCCGGTTATCGTCCGGGTTTTATACCTGTCTGTTTGAGGGCTTTTTCTATCGACCAGTACCCCCGGTCAAATTCATCCTGTAATTGCTGGTTTACTTCTTTCTGGGAGAGATCGGTCTGGTTCAGTTCGTTGTACCTAAGCCGGAGCCGCTCTGTTTCTTCAGGACTCCAGACCTTCCTGGTCCGTTTCCTGCCCGGTTCCTTCGGGGTGAGTGCGGTGTCAAGAAGAAATCCGGGAACTACTGTCATCATATCATCAATCTTCGCATCAAACATGACCGGTGAGATCTCAAACCCGGTTGCTCTCCGCATGAGTCCGATTGCTGTTTTCGCGGTTGAAAATCCTCCAAGAAAGAGATCACAGATCAGATCGCCCTCATTACTGCTGTACTGGATGATTCTGCTTAATAGAGCGGTCGGGAGTTCATTTTTATTCTTCACCTTACCGGGTTTATACTCCCGGTTGATGATCCAGACATCCTCCCGGTCCTGGTAATTGAGCGATCCCCCGTTCTCATCCTTCTCCGAGAGTGAGAACCTGCATTCGGTGTTAAAGGTCCGCTTTCCCCCGGGCTTTGCATAAAACAGGATATGATAGTGTGATGAGACATACTTCAGACTGGTAAATACACCGAAGTTATACCGCCAGATGATATGGTTTACCTCTTCCAGGCTGGTTTCGTAGAGTGCGTTTAGGATATGACGAAGGTGGGTGTATCCGGAGACGATATAGAGAGAACCACCCGGCCTTAGGATTCGTTCAGCCTGTAAAATCCAGTCTCTGGTGAATGATTCATACTCCTCCGCCGGGATCTCCACGTATCCGTCGGTGACAAATGATTCGTCCCGGTTATAGTGCCGGTGGAGTTTATCCCCTTCTATGCCGTACGGAGGATCGGTTATAATCAGATCAACTGAATTGTCAGAAATGAGCGCTGCTCCCTTGATGCAGTCGCCGTTGTAAAAAACGCCGTGAGATGTGGTAAAAGAACGCATAAGCCCCCGCTTAATTGGTTGGGAGGGTCCGGAAAATATCAGACTGTGTCAGGATACCGACCGGCCGGTTCTCTTCAAAAACCACCAGTCGCCCGATTGAGCGTTCTTTGAACTTTCTGATGACCTCATAGAGCTGGACCGATGCATCAGCATATACCACGTCTTCGGTCATGACTTCACAGACCTGGGTGTCAAGGGGAAGATCCTGCTCAATGGCATGGAGGATGTCTGACATGGTGACAATGCCACGAAGAAATCCCCCGTCCATGACAGGGGCTCCGTGGATATGATGGGTATTAAAGAGCCTGACCGCTTCTTTCAGAGTGTTTTTCGTTGAGAGCATCTTGATGGGAGTTGTCATGTAGTCCCGGATGGGTTTTTTCGGTAAGGATACCATCTCAAGGATGGAGACGATCAGGGCCGGCTCGTTCTCATCCTTCCCGAAGACCTCACCCTTGATAAGAAGTTTATTGACCGGGGTTGGCCCTATGGTGATGATATCGCCATTATTGAAGAGTTTCACGCTGCCGATGATCCGAATCTGGGCATGGCAGATATCGGCATGGGAGAGGGTGGTAAAGATGATCTCTCCTACCTTTACACCCGGAACAATCTCGCCATCACGGGATAATTTGACCTCATACGCCTCGCCATTGTGTTTCAGGTTGAGTTCCTTGTAGGCAAGTGATGTTGGGTGGTATCCTCCTTTCGGCCCTGGAATGCCATCAACAAGCCCGATTGCCTTGAGTGCCTGCATCTGGTTTCTGACCGTTCCCGGATTGCGTAAGATGATGTCGGCAATCTCCTCTCCTTTAATGGGGAGAGATTTTTTTTCATACAGGCTGATAAGCGTAATCAGGATGTCGTTTTGAATCGGAGATAAATCCATGGTTATATGCTCATGTATGCCGTCATCATGTTCAATTTCCACCGGAGAAGAATGCGGAACAGTGCCCGCAGGTTTCTATTTGGATATGGCCGATCAGGTCTATCAGATTTTATTGTGTGTATCTACATGATAAATCATGATGGTTCTGACCATGTGATACGAGAGTTCGAAGGATTTTGATGGCCAAAAAGGGTCTCTTTGGTACTACACTGCAAGGATCGCGTCCATCCTCTTCATCTTGTCTCTGCCATCTCTCCTTTCCTGGTTCTCAATAGGATCAATTCTGGGAACTCCTCAATGAGAGGATGAATATTCTGGTTCGATAAAGAAGTTACTCTTCTATTCACAAGGATTATTTATTTTGAGGAAAGAGAAGTGAGCATGGAAGCAAAGCGGCTGTACCGATCCAGAAAGGATAAGATACTGGCAGGGATATGTGGTGGAGTCGGAAAATATCTGGATATCGACCCGATCATTATCAGACTGATCTTCATCGTCCTGTTGCTCACCGTCGGGTCCGGCATACTGATTTACCTGATCGCCTGGATTATTATTCCATTGGAACCGGAAGATGCTGAGTTCGTGGTAAAAGAATAAGAACAAACTGATTCCTTTTTTTCCGTCATGAGATCTTCAGCAGCTCTTTGGAGGCATGAGAAGGTGCGACAATAGCGATATCTGTATCCTTCTTTTATTCAATTCTCTTAGATCAGGATAAAAATCGGTCTGTCGGCATTTATCTGTCTATATATATCTGTCTCCTGCAATAGTGGTGCAGTTGATGATTAATAACCTGACAGGATAATTTACGATATGAGGTTTTCAATGAAGAGATCCTTTGGTTTTGTATTACTCTGTCTGATTGCTATTCTTTGTAGCAATGCAGCAGCAATTGACTTTACTGACTGGAAGCAGATCACCATCGATGAGAATGCAGTGAACAGTTCATCTGACACTGTATTCACTGTCATGTCCCCGCCGGGATATGTGTATGCAACAAATGATTCACCGATCGGAGCGGTTACGTCCTTTACCAATGAAACAAACCCCGAATCTGTGATAACGATAATTGTTATAGAAAATCCGATCGGCCAGCAGCTCAATGATACCAATTCAGAAGCCTACCTGGATAATTTCATGCTTGGAGCAGGTATCACTCCGGAACCTGGAACTGAGCCCCAGTACCTGGAAAGCGGAGGCATTGTGGATTATGGTACCTCTGACAACATGGTCGCAGGTGTCTACATTACAAGCACTGATGAGAAGGTCATCATCACATCCGGATTCTACCCGACTAAGGAGGATGCGGCAACAGGAGTTGAAACCCTGGCATTAGTAGCTGCTACAATTGAAATTCAGGCCGAAGAATAAGTGCAGACCCGGAATTACCGGGTGATTTCATTTTTTCAGATGACATGAAGGCTCATATATCATATTCCGGGCAATCAAGCCGGAATCCTTTGTCATATGCCTCGTTCATCTCATCCTTTCTTCCAAGAGCTTTGAGTACATGACCTTTCTTTCTCCACAAATATCCTTTCCCCGGTCGCATCTGTATTGCCTTTTCGAACGCTGAAAGCGCCTCTTCAAATCTGCCCAGTTCAAGAAGCGTGTCCCCCTGCTGTTCCCAGATCCCGGGCTCATCAGGATGTAACCGGCATCCTTCCTCAAATGCTTTGAGTGCTTCCTGAAAGTTTCCTGATTCGAAAAGAGCAGATCCTTTGGATATCCAGGCATCTGCATGGTCCGGATGATATTGAATAACCTGCTTAAATGCACTGATTGCTTCTTCGAAACGGGTCAGTTCAATAAGGGCCCTGCCTTTATTCATTAATGCATCAGTATCATCCGGACATCGCTCAAGGACTTTTTCATAATCCAGAGCTGCGTTCTGATATCGCTGGATTTTCATGTGAAAAACTGCTCTCATCCTCCATGTATCAGCGTTATCGGGATCCAGCCGGATTAACTCATCATATTTCCGTACCGCCTCCTCATATCTTCCCCGTGCATTGAGATATACGGCCTGATGTAAGGATTTCTCTGTGCTCATATGGGTCTCCTCGTCAATTTTGTTGAAACATACTGATAGCAGGGGGGGTAGATCTGAGTTATGAATAGAGGGAATCCAATTGAGAAATATAAAAATTTTCCCATGCCTCACAGCGACTTTCTCTGTCTGAAGCGAAAAAAAGTGTTCTTCCCTGAAAATGGTTCAATTTTGTTACTTTTCAGAGTCCTTGTACTCCGATTCTATCTCGATTGCCATGTCAAATGCTCTGAGTGCTTCATCATGCCTTCCGAGAAAATTCAGGGCAAACCCTTTGTTGTTCCACGCATCGGCGTACTGCGGATCAATCTGGATTGCCTTGTTAAAAGCTACCAATGCCTCTTCATATTTTTCAAGGTGTGTAAGTGCATTTCCTTTATTATTCCAGGGATCTGCGTAATCAGGGGCCAGATGAATTGCCTTGTCACATGCTTCAATTGCTTCGTCATGCCGGTGAAGGATATTGAGGACCGTTCCTTTGTTGTTCCATGCCATGGCATCATCAGGATTGATTGTTATGGCTTTGTCAGAGGCCTCGAGTGATTCATCATACTGTTCAAGGAGGAAAAGAATGGTCCCTTTATTGACCCATGCATCGATATCTTCTGGGTTTTCTTTTATTTTCCTGTTACAGTCTTCTAATGCTTCCTTGTATTCCTCAATACTCTGAAGTATGATATCCTTATCTTTGATGATATCCGGGTCGTTACCAGAAAAAGATAATTCTTGCATGGTGATACTTGGATTAAAATGGTTAATAATTATATGAAATAATCAATCAATTGTTCCGACATAGAAAATAATAGTTGAAAATTCAGATAAATATCCCATAGCAACCATGTAGGGAGCAAGTATATACCTGTACGCGTATACATACGGGTGAAATATTGTGAGTTTTGAAAAAATCCCTACCGTTCCCACGGCAGATGAAGTGCTTGACCGGGCACTTCGTCGTGCTGCGAAGAAGATGCGGGAGAAACCAAATAAAAAGCGGGCAAGCGTTGAGTTTGTTGAGGCTGCCTACCTCTCGGTCCATGATAAATTAGTAGGAGTCATGCAGTCATTTCCTACCATATCTGAAGAGCCCCAGTTTTACCAGGATATTGTTGAAATTCTCTGGACTACGGACCGGCTGAAAAAATCCCTGGGTGCAGTCGGCTGGGCTGCCCGATGGTCAAAAGATCACCGGGGTGGCCTTGCAAAAGATGTCAGGTACTCCTCCGAAGAGAACTCGACTGCAGCACGAAAAAAGGCAATAGCCCGTCTCTCATCCGTTGTTCACCAGATAGAAGATGACCTCCTGTTTTTGAATGATGTCCGGAATATTCTTCGGAAACTGCCTACTGTTGAGGATGTTTTCACCATCGTGGTTGCCGGATT
>CAZEWE010000054.1:0-13298 GCA_964515765.1 uncultured Methanospirillum sp.
GCACTATTCATGGTTTGATTTTCGATCAATCAAACAAAAAATTCTGTTTTTTGGTGGATTTGCATTGCTCCTCGTTGCAGCATGCATTATTGGGTATGCAGCCTTTGCCCTGAATTCTGAGGCAATTGATGCTGCTCATGGTGAGATGAACAGTATTGCTGAACGTGAAGCCGCATATATCAGTAAGGTACTTGAAGAGCCATATTTTACTGCTTCAAGCACAGCATCAGGTCTTGTCGGAATAAGGGAAAAGAACTCTCATTTTGCCAGGTCTGATGTGATGTCCCTGCTCCAGGGAATTTTAAGGGATCACCCGCTTTATAATGGCATATACACCATCTGGGAACCTGGTGTTTTTGACGGGCTTGATGAACAGTATAAACTCCGGGATGGATATGATAAGACCGGCAGGCTTCGGATCTACTGGTACCGGGATGCAGACGGGAATCTGATACGAAAACTGTATGATGAGACGACAAAGGATCCCGGATCATATTATGATATTCCGAAAAAGACCGGAAAGGGCGAACTTATAGAACCGTATCTCGAAACCATGCAGGATCCACCGGTTCTCATGGCCTCCGTATCCCTCCCGGCGATGATGGATAATAAATTTGCCGGAATTGTGGCGATTGATATCGCTCTGACTGATATTGAGAAGATTGCCGACTCTCTGGACCTGTATTCAGGAACCGGGAAGATGGTCGTGCTCAGTCATGAGGGTCTGTTGGCCGGAGCCTCCGGAGATCAGGATCTTGCTGGAAAACCCTTCTCTGAAATTGCTGATTCATTCGGTCTTCCACCGGAGATCATCCTTGATGCCGTTTCATCAGGTGAGAAGAAAACCTTCTCTGAAAATGGTTTTATTGGATCGATAAACCCGGTGGAAGTTGGTGATGCCCCAACCCCCTGGGGTGTTGTCATCTACGCTCCGTCTGATGTGGTAACCAGAAAGGCGACTGAACAGACGATCATCCTCATCATTATCGGTATTGTTTTCTCCATCTTAGGTCTTTTCCTGCTCTTCCTTGTTGCCCGGTCCATATCCCGGCCGATTGAAGAGATTACCTCTGTCGCCCATGATCTCTCTCTTGGAGACATCAATACCCAGGTGACGATACAGCAAAACGACGAAGTAGGGAGACTTGCAGATGCATTCAGGATCCTCACAAAGAATCTGAAGAGCAATGCCGGGTCTGCGGAACGTATCGCTGCAGGCGATCTGAAATTCAGGATTGATGCGGCCAGTGAGAAGGATGTGCTGGGCAATTCGATGATCCGGATGAAAGAGACATTATCCGGTGTCACCGCTACCATGAATCATCTGGCAGGACAGGCAGCATCCGGCGATCTCTCGGTCAGGGGAGACGCAGATGCATTTTCAGGGGAGTTTGCCCTTATTATCAAGGGGGTGAATGCAACGCTTGATGCGGTCATCGGCCCCCTCCATGAGGCGATGCGTCTTGCCAGGCAGTATGCAGATAATGACTTTGCAGCACGGTTTGATCCCACGGTTCAGACAACCGGTGATTTCGTCTCATTCAAGGATGCGATGAACAGCATTGGTATCCAGGTGACGAAGACCATTCAGATTATTCAGGGCCGGATGGTTGAACTGACTGCAAGTACTGAGGAGGCACAGGCATCGGCAGATGAAGTAGCCCGGGGTTCATCGGTTGTCGCAGAACATGCAGAATCGGTTTCGGTCAGGGCTGACCAGGGAAGTGAAGCAACAAGCCATATTCTCCATGCCATGGAGGATCTCTCAATAGCGGTCTCGGATGTTGCAGTCCGGAGTGAATCTGTCTCAAAGCTCACTGAAAAAGGGAATGATGTCAGTAAACAGGGTCAGAAACTTGCATCTGCAGCAAGTCAGGGGATGGAAGGAATACGGAATGCTACCGGCGATCTGAACCGGATAATCCTCTCCATCCAGGAGCAGATGGCCCAGATAAATAATGTCATCGCAATTATTACCGGCATATCTGATGAGACAAATCTGCTTGCTCTGAATGCGGCCATCGAGGCTGCACGTGCCGGGGATGCCGGCAGGGGATTTGCGGTTGTTGCTGATGAAGTCAAGGATCTTGCGATGGAGAGCCATGCTTCAGCCGAGAAGATTGAAGAGATGATTCGAAACCTGCAAAAGGAGTCTGGGCAGGCATCTGATCTTATGACCAAGGCTCACTCTCAGGTCGAACAGGGGTATGAAGCCGTCGGTCAGAGCCTTACCTTATTTGGGGATATTGCTGTTATGCTGGAACAGATTGCCCGTGATGTGAGTGATGTTGCTGCAGCATCTGAGGAAGAAGCAGCGTCAGTATCTGAAATTACGAGCAATATTGAGCATGTCGCCTCCCTTATAAAAGAGACGGCAGACAATGCGGTGTCCAGTGCTGCTGTATCGGAGGAGACCTCCGCTGCTGTTGATCAGATCAGAAAAGTCGTGGAGCATGTCAACAGTGTTGTTGTCTCCCTGCAAAAGGAGATTGATCAGTTTACCATCTGATCCATACCGCCCTTTTATTGCGGACTATGAAAAAATGTACTACCACTGAATAATGAAACAGTATCTTTTTTTCTCAAAATTTCCGGGGTCTCACTTCATCATCCTACTTTTTGTTGTTCTGAGTAGTATTGGAGCCTGCGTTGTATGTGCAGATGATATATCATCAGATGCAGGCTCCCTTTCTCTGACTCCAGGAGAACTGGAATGGATTTCCACTCACCCCATTATCAGGATCTGTCCTGACCCCTATTATCCCCCGTTTGAAATGCTCACATCAGACGGAGCATACCAGGGAATATCTGCCGATCTGCTCCAGATCATTGCAAACAAAGCCGGTCTGACCCTTGAGGTGGTCCCTTGCGATAACTGGAGCATCTGTATTGAGAAAATAAAGACCCGTGAGATAGACATTCTCGGAGCTGTTTATATATCGGATTTGAGATCGGGGTATCTCTCCTACAGTGAACCGATATACTCTTCCCCGCTTCAGATAATTACCAAAAACACCGCTCCATCTGATCTGACCCTTGACGGACTCTCTGGAAAATCGGTTGCGGTCGTGGACGGGTATACCTCTCATCTCCTTCTTGTTACGCAATATCCTGCTATCTATCCTGTTGTGGTGCCTGATGTCCCGTCAGGACTTGAAAAAGTCGTGTTTGGTTCTGCTGATGCGTATTTGGGTGATCTCGCCACCGCTGCATATCATACCGAAAAGTCAGGATTTTCTAACCTGCAGGTTTCTGGAAAAGTTACTCCACCGAATATGACCTTTCAGAACCTTGCCTTTGGAATCCGGAGTGATCAGCCTGAACTGGTCTCAATTATTAACAAAGGTCTGAAATCTCTTCCAGACTCCCAAAAAAGTGCCATCCTGTCAAGCTGGATTCCCACATCGCTTACCTCCTCTCTGATTAACCGGCAGATTCTCATGGGGGCAGCAGGAATCATCGCAATTTTCTGCATCATTATCGGCGGATTTTTTGTCTGGAACCGGTCGCTTCGAAAGGCGGTTGCGGAAAAGACCAGTCAGCTGGTGGAAGAGCTTGATGAGCGGAAAAAGATCCTGGATGAACTACAAAATAAAAATGATGAACTTTCCGCGGCATATGAAGAGATAGCTGCGACGCAGTATGAACTGAAACAACAGTATCTGCAACTGATGCAAAACCAGGAGGAGCTCAGACAACAGGAACGAACGCTGAGACAGATCCGGTTCTCCATTGATCAGAGCCATGATATGATGATCTGGCTTGATAAGGCTGGTAAGATCCGTGATGTCAGCGGGAGTGTCCTGTCTGTTCTTGGGTATTCACCGGCGGATATTGAATCAGTGTATATGTCAGCGATAGATCCGAAATTTACGATAGATTCAGGGCTTGAAGTGTCCGGATGGGAGCATCTTGTCCCGGTCAGATATGAGACTGAATTCATCACCAAAAGCGGAAAGGCGCTGATGGTTGAGGTATCGCTCATCTCCTATGAATATGCAGATGAGACGATGATTCTCTTATCTGCCCGTGATATCAGTGAACGAAAGATGATGGAAGAGCTGAAGAAGAAAGCCTTCACCCAGATAGATAAAAATATTGAGCAGTTTGCGATTCTGAATGACCAGATAAGAAATCCCCTCACACTTCTCATGATTTATGCAGAAGAGATGGAAAATCCGGATGAAGAGAAGATTCTGGAGCAGATAACCCGGATAGATCAGCTGGTGGATAAACTGGATAAGGGGCTCCTTGAATCAGAAAAAGTCCGGGGATTCCTTCGTAGGTACTATGAACATACTTCTGATGATAAGAGATCACTTGAGCATATCTGGTAAAATCTTCATCATTCCTGATCTTCCCTTTTGACTCGATTTTTCATCCCGGTTGAAGAGAGACTCCATGTCCCGTTACTGCTTATCACTGTGACTGTCCCATCCTCCTTTTTCACGATGATTGTTCCTGCATGGACAGCCTGATGATGGGGGACACAGAGAGTGACCATATTCTCTGCCAGGTCTTTTCCCTGCAGGGATAATGGAATAATGTGATGAACTTCAACCGGTCCTCTCGACTCTTCACCCATGGCAGAACAGATCTGGCAGCAGTTCCCATGAAGGTTCTTTACAAGATATGCCAGAAAGCGGTTCCTTTTCATCTGCATCGGGAGAATTCTCCTTTCTTCCTCCTGAATCAGAGAATGGATATCCCTCCCTGCCTTTTGTGCTGCGATGAACAAGTGATGGTACCGTCGTTCTGATGGCGGCTTTGTGATGGTTCCTGCTGCCTGTATCAGGACCTCCCGTTCCTGCCTATGAGGATTTACCTCATCTGCATATTCAGGAAATACATCCAGTAATCTCAGGATAAGCAGGGGATCGCCGTTCTCTATCCGATCCCTGATAGTCGATTTATTCAGAACTGCATCGAGGACCTCCCGGGAACTGACTGGATCGAGTCCGAACTGTATCCACCACTCAAGAATGATCCCCAGTTCCACCTGGTCGGATATCAAAAATTTTAACCTCCCCCGCTTGTTTAGAACCATGTTCGCAAGTGCATCAGGTGCATTCAGGGTGATCAGGCGTTGCAGGTCCGGGTTACTTTTGAAAAATGTCTGGATGACCGTGGCAATCCATCCAAAATCAGGTGAATATGGTCCTCCTGCCTTATGAAAGAGGTATTCAAGATATGCGATGGAGGAGGATGGAACACCCAGTGCCAGATCGTCTGATCCGGGATGTTTGGCAGTGCTTGCCTCAAGAGCCGCCTGAATATCTGAACCTGCTGTTAATTCGCCAATTCTTATTCTCTCTGTGAGACTTTCAAAACATGGAATGCAATCACGCCAATGCACCGGTTTCATCTCTTTTCTGTGATGTATAGTTTCTATTCTCCGCCAAAGTGAAAGGTTGTCCCGACAGTACTTAATACGAAGGCATCAGGCATTGCCTGGGCCATGGAAACCTGGGCCTCCCATCCGGTGCAGTGAACCGGTATGATGTATGTGGGCTGTATCTCCTGCAGGGCTGAGATGGTCTCTGGAACGATTTTTTTGAAATACGGGCCTGAAAGATGGAAACCCCCCATGATTGCGTGTATGTCATCAATGCCGGTTATCTTCTGTGCATACCTGACCGAGTTGATTATTCCGGCATGGGCACAGCCTGATATAATGATAAGGCCCTTGTCTTTGAGGTTAAGAATGAGTGACTGATCATCACGGAATAAGTCTTTCACAAATGTATCCCTCTCCATGGCCTCGAGAACCGGAGAACCCTGCTCAAACGAGGTTATTCGTTCGACCTCTCCGGTAAGCAATATCTTCTGATTCGCAACAAGCGATGGCTCTTTCGAAAGAGACAGAATTCCGCCGGCATGGGTGACTTCATCAGCGGTCATTGAAGGAAGACTGGTATAGGTCCCGTCAGGTCTTTTCTTCCTCCGCATGGCAAATGCTGCCGGATGGAGGTGTACCGGAATCCGACAGGACGACTGACGGAGAACGCGGAAGAGAGCACCGATATGATCGAAATGGCCATGACTGATGACCACTTCACTGATCTCATCCAGATTAACTCCCAGTGTTTCAGCATTCTGTATGAGGGCCGTTTCTGTCGTTCCGGCATCCATAAGAATGGTATTTGTCTTTTCTCCTGATTTTATCCGAATCAGAAATGATAAACCGTGTTCGGCGAAAAGAGTCTTTCCATCAGAGAGCATTGGCCGGTGAATAAGTGATGTCTGCTCCACCATGAGGAGATCGGTGTAATTATCGACCAGAACGGTTACATCGACACTGTCAACAGGTTGCAATGAATATGTCATAGAATCACAAATTTTCTCTCATTATCTCTCATATGTGAAAATAAGTTCTTCTTTTCCACTCAGCATATCGTCATCAGGAAATAGGAAAGAGGGTCTCATCACATACAGAAAAAAATATTTATACTATTGTGATAATAATACAGGTTGTAACCTGCCTGTGGGAATTTTCGGAAAATATGGCAGGATTTTTCGGATGGATGCATGAGGTGAAATAGTCCAGACCTTCTCATCAGTCTCCATCCGTTCATATTTTATACATTTTCTGAAGTCCGACCGTCCGGTTCCGATGACGGAAGACTAATATTATATAATCATCTGGTCAGATCCTTACTATCATGAGCATTGTCATGGTGACATGACTGCTGAAATGGTGAATGGATTCGAACATCCCACGAAATACTGTAAAAAATCAGAGCAGGTAACGCTTTTTTGATAGTCCATATGGAAAGGAACCGGCATGTTCAGGCCTTTTGACTGGCTGGCGTACCAGGTAACAAGACATCCGGGAGTGGTCGCCGGAGTCGCCCTGGTGGTTTTCATCGTAGCACTGTATGGCACAACACTGATTACCATGCAGACCGGCAATGAGGCCTATCTTGATAAGAATACTCCCCGTGGCGCATTGCTGGCACATTACGCAGATACCTATGGATCAGATGCTATCATGGTCATCATCGAGTCTGATGATGTCATCAGAGTTGACACGCTCTGGTATATTGATGGTCTCTTAAGCCACATCCAGAATCAGCAGTCAGTTGAACGGACCTCCGGTATTGGAACACTTCTCAAACAGGGCAACAACGGAACTCTTCCCCGGTCATCTGCAGAGGTGAGGACGATAATTCAGAACGCTCCTGCAGAGGTTGTCAGCCGGAATCTTCCATCCAACATGATGACCCTGGGCGTCATCACCCTTGTTCCCGGATTATCTGAAGATCGCCAGAAGCAGGTATTGTCAAATATTGAAACCATTGTAAAGACGTCCCGACCCCCTCCGGGAGTTACTGTGACCTTATCCGGAGAACAGGCGTTTAATCAGGAGATGGGGAAAGAGATGGGATCATCCATGGGGATTCTGATCATGGCGGCAATGGTTCTTATGGTACTAGCGGTCCTGACCATATTTTCCCATGTCCGGTATGCCCTCCTCCCTGTTGCCATTGTTGCGGCTGGTCTTATCCTGACCTTTGGCCTTATGGGGCTTACCGGAACCCAGATCAGCATGGTGGTAATCGGTGCATTTCCTGTCCTGATTGGAATCGGGATAGATTATGCCATCCAGATGCACTCAAGGCTTGATGAGGAGATCTATAAAACCCCGCTTCCGGAGGCCGTTACTACCACCATTACAAAGACCTGTCCCTCGGTCCTGATTGCGATGCTGGCAACATCCACCGGCTTTATTGCGATGATATTCGGCCCGATACCAATGGTCGGGGATTTTGGTATTACCTGCACATACGGGGTTATCTCCTGCTATATCGCAGCACTCATCCTTGTCCCGGTCTTTGCCATGCTGGTTCAGTATCGTGGCAAAAAGCAGAAGAAAGAACCGGCCAATGAGTCTGAAGGCGGCAATGGGAAGGAATCCCTGATCGAGAAGTATGATCGGATTTTAGGGTTTGCCGCATTAAAAATTGCAAAACGTCCGATACCCGTGTTGGTGTTTGTATTCATCATCGCAGCGGTTGGGTTTACTCTTGATAATGAAGTTCCCATCAGTGCAGACCAGAAGACATTCGTGCCATCTGACATGCCTGCATTATTAGACATGAACAAGGTTACACGAACCATGGGGGCAACGACCACAATTCCCATTATTGTATCAGTAGACGATGTCCTGCATCCGGAGAACCTTGCATGGATTCATAATTTCGGCTCATATGTGGTCAGGAAAAATGACCAGGTCACCGATGTAAGCAGCATTGCATCCCTCATTGCAGAGTACAACAATGGCACCCTGCCGAAGACCAGATTTGAAACGACCCGGATCCTCTCCTCAATTCCCGACCAGTATAAGAACCGGTATCTGAATGGAAATACCGAAGCGGTAATAGAATTCTCAACCAGGGATTTGGAGATAAAGCAGGCGAGAGACCTGATAAAAATAATCAGAAAAGATATGGTCTTTTATCCATCCCCGCCAGGACTTACCATCAGGGTCACCGGTTCTCTTGAGATGTTCAGTACCCTCATGGATGATATCGACCGGTCAAAAACCTTCATGACCATCCTGGGATTTGTCTTCATCTTCGGATTTTTACTCCTGGTATACCGCCGTCTGAATGCAGCAGTCCCTCTGATTCCGATAATTGTCATTGTCGGATGGAACGGGGCAATCATGTATATTTCAGGCCTTGATTATACTCCTCTGACCGCAGTTCTTGGGTCGATGACGATTGGTGTTGCATCGGAGTATACCATCCTCATCATGGAACGGTGTGATGAAGAACTGGCACGAGGTCTGCCTCTCCTGGATGCTATACAGGTCAGTGTTCAGAAGATTGGAACTGCAATTACTGTCTCCGGACTGACGACCGTATTTGGTTTTGCCGCTCTGATGTTGTCTGAATTCAATATTGTTGCAAATTTTGGAATAACGACAGTCATCACGGTGGTGTTCTCACTTACCGGTGCGATATTTATCATGCCAGCTGTTATCTCACTGGTATATCAGTTCCAGGGGCATACGACATAACCAAATATAATTTCAGGCGATTTTCAGCATGGATTATCATATTGGGATACTTTCCTTTTTGTATTCCCTGACCTGTACAGGATTCAAATCATTACTATTATCGTCTCATATGTCATGTTCTAATTAGGCATATGATGATCTCTGTCCTCTATGTGGATGACGAGTCTGACTTTTTATTTTTGGGAAAAAAATTCCTGAGCAATGAACCGGATATTACCGTTGATACTAGTACGTCAGCCCAGGAAGCCTTAACGATCCTTGAATCCCGTTCGTATGATGCAATTATTTCCGATTACCAGATGCCGGTATTGGATGGCATCCAGTTTCTTCAGAAAGTCCGGTCACTCTATGGCCGGATTCCTTTTATTCTCTTCACCGGCAAAGGTCGTGAAGAGGTGGTCATAACCGCGTTAAACTCCGGTGCTGACTTTTACATCCAGAAAGGTGGCGACGCATTCTCGCAGTTTGCTGAGCTTGCCCATAAAATCCGCCAGGCTGTGGAGAGGAAACGGGCCGAGGAGCGCCTTATCGAGAGTGACCGGCGGTTTAGAAAGACACTCCAGACCATGAAACTAATCGCGTTTCAACTGGACAATGATGGAAAGGTGGTCTTCTGCAATGATCATCTGCTTCATCTGACCGGCTGGAGCAGGGAAGAGTTCATGGGCCGGGATTTCTTTGAGATAGCCGTTCCTGAAGAACTCAGAGATATGAAAAAGCACTACTTCCAGGAGGCCATGAAGAAAGGAACCATCTCCCAGCATGAAGAGATGAAACTCCTCCTTCGCGATGGTGAAATCCGGGATATTGACGTGATGAATACAGACCTCCGGGATGAACACGGGGTTCTTATCGGATACATGTGTATCGGGGATGACGTCACCGACCGGAAAATTGTCCGAAAAGAAGTGGAAGCCTGGCGGAACCGGTACAAAATGGTTACAACATCATCCGGCCTTGTTGTGTATGATTATGACATGAAGCATGATCGGATCGTCATGAGTGAGAATGTCTGGGATGTCTTTGGGTATACCCATGAACAGATCAGTAATGGATTTGATCAATGGTTGGCACTTGTTCACCCCGATGACCGGAAGGCAGCCCTTGATGCGTTTTTTTCTGTGCACACAAACTCCCGGGGAGGAGTTGTCAAGTACCGGTTCAGGCATGCTGATGGTCATTATGTCTGGGTAGAAGACCGGGTTTCGGTATCTGATGCTCATGACTCATACCGGCTTATGGGCATTATGGCTGATATAACCAGGCAGCAGGAAGCAGAGGAGGCTCTGCGGCTCAGTGAGATGCGACTTCGGACCGCGAACAATAAGCTCAGTCTCTTAAGTTCCATCACACGGCATGATATCTCAAATTCTCTCAGTGCAATGCAGGGATTTCTCTCTCTCATGGGTGAATGTGAGCTCCATGAGATGCCGGTATTTACTAAAAAACTGCAGGATATCAGCAGATCAATAGAGTCACAGGTGGCATTTTCACGGGAATATGAAAAAGTCGGTGTATCAGAGCCTGACTGGGTTGTCGTGTATGACATCCTGCATCGGTTGTCGTTCGATCAAATTCGTCTGATCTGTGATGTTCCTTCCACTCTTGAGATCTATGCTGATACGATGATCTCAAAGGTCTTTCATAATCTTCTTATCAACTCAAAAAACCATGGAAAACATGTCTCCACCATAATGGTGTCATCCAGATATGAGGATAATGCCCTTGTGCTCTCATGGGAAGATGATGGTATTGGCGTTCCCCATGATGAAAAGGATCTGATCTTTACCTATGGATATGGGAAGAATACCGGGTACGGGTTATATCTTATATCGGAAATTCTCAAGATAACCTCTATTACCATCTCTGAAACCGGAACTCCCGGGAAAGGGGCACGATTTGAGATGATCGTCCCTCACGGAGGGTACCGATCTTCACCCTCATAACCGGTCTTTTGTCCGGGTTTATGTTCCGGTTATGAACTTGCACGATTAAAAAATTCTTTCAATTAATCTTATCTCTCTAATCTCTCCACAAATCAGTCTTTTCTATAACTCCGGAAATTGGTTATACCCTTGGTGTTCATCTGTCAACCAATCCTTTATGCTGATGGCGGCTTAAATATAAAGGTTCAACTGGAAATTTCTAAAAATTTCAGGTCCGTTCAATGAGCAGAACAGGCAAAAGCCAGTACCAATATGGTCAGTACTCGTTATCCTACCATATTATGCTTATATTCCTGATAGTGGGAATCATATGTACCGGCATCCTCTTTTCGTATCTCAATCATATTGAGAAGGACTCAATCGAATCAGAATTTTTACTCTCGCAACGATACGGCGAGGAAGCATTGATCCATGCCGTACAGCTGGCAGATCAGAGTTTCTCTTTTTACGATAATGCCTACAATCAGCCTCTCCGACTTGCCTTACAAAGGTTCCAGGAGCTGTATCATCAGGGTGGCAAAACTCCTGAAGAGATAGATCTTGAATCACTCAGACAGGATTTGAGCACCTATTTCGAGCTCCCCATTGATCTGTATATTATTAATGCCTCAGGAGTCATCGTTGCGTCCACATTTGAAACAGACATCGGTCTGGACTTCTCTTTTGCACCAAAATTCAATGAACGGCTGACCAGTATTCGTCTGGGCGACTCGATTGAATATGATGCCATCGTAACCGGGACCAAGCTGGGGGAGGAACGCAAGTATGCATATATCCCGACCAGGGATCATGAGTATGTCCTGGAGATCGGAATAAACCTGCAGGATTTTTTTAAAACCCAGGGTATATCCAAGTATCCACGCCTGGCACGCTGGTATGGGGAGACATGGGAAGATGTATCATCGGTCTGGATATATGATCAGACATTCCTTCAGGCCTCAGATATCCGGACTTCTATCCCGGGGTTTACTGTGTATCCATATGAGTACCAGGACCGGGCTGATAGATCTGAAAACCTGAGAAAGGTCTTTGAGGACAGGGAGAGTATGATCGTCACCGGTCCGGAAGCATACCAGATTACAAAATATCTCTATATCCCCCAGATCAAAAGTTCATCTGTATCATCCGGTCTTTTTGATAAAGTTGCAGAGATTGTCTATTCAACAGAGCATGTCAGGCAGAAGACAGAGGAGGCACTTATCCGGAATGGTATCTACGCACTGATGCTCATCGCCCTTTTATTCCTGATTGCATTTATCATATCACGGTATATCACCAGGCCTGTATACCAGATTATTGAGGATATTGAGATTATTGCAAATGGAGATTATGATCACCCCATTCGCCGGACAAAAGGATTTGAGTTCCGCAGACTGGAATCCAGTATCCAGAAGATGGTTGGAAGACTCAAAGAGGATATCGTCTCCATCAGTCAGAAGACGGATGATCTGAATGCTGAGCTTTTAAACCGGCAATATGCAGAGGATTCCCTTCGGGCAGCAAATCATAAACTCTCTCTGCTTGGGACCATCACCCGGCATGATCTGCTGAATCAGATGTCTGTGGTATCCTCAGGGTTTGACCTCATTGAAGATGAGGTTCCCGTCAATGAGCAGAATACCCGGATTACGGCGATGATCCGTGATGCCCTGAATGCCATCCGCGATTTGATCCTCTTTACCCGGATTTATGAGCAGATGGGAGTTGATAAACCGGTCTGGCATTCCATCACCGGGCTCATAAACGAGACAATGAAAAATTTCAGTGACCATTCCTCAACTGTTCAAGATAAGACGAATGGTCTTCTGGTATTTGCAGATCCGATGTTTGACCGGGTTATCTATAACCTGATTGAAAATTCCTTTCGTCATGGCAAGGACGTATCACGGATAACGTGTGAAGTCAGGATTGATGATTCTGTTGCAATACTCACCTATTCAGATGATGGGTCCGGTGTCCCCGAAGCAGACAAGGAGAAGATCTTTGCGAGGGGATATGGTAAGAATACCGGTCTTGGACTTTTCCTGACACGGGAGATCCTCTCTCTTACCGGGGTAGAAATCCGGGAGATAGGAACGGAAGGGATTGGTGCCTGTTTTGAGATGAGAATCCCGCCCGGGAAATGGCGGTTTATAGCATAATGCGAAACTTTCTGAATAATGCAGAAAGTTTGCTTAATACTATGAAGTGCGTTTAAAATGCACGCCTTGGAATAATCTCTTTTTAAAATCGATTATTCCAAAATATTTGTCAATGCACTATGATGATGCCGGTTTATGATTTCCAAAGCCCCCTGCCGGTGAGGATCCTGCTGTATTTAAGGCGTT
>CAZEWE010000054.1:13398-15613 GCA_964515765.1 uncultured Methanospirillum sp.
GTTTATGATTTCCAAAGCCCCCTGCCGGTGAGGATCCTGCTGTATTTAAGGCGTTCCCTGCATGCACTTTTTTGGTTTTTTCAACAACTAAAATGCGGCGCCATACATCAAAAATATATCATTATTGGCGATTTTTATGATCCGGATTATACATCTATAAGAACTATTTCCCTTCTCTGAATGGATTCGTGACGCACCTCTGATTGTCAGACATCATGGGATTATTATTCAGGTTATATAGAAAAAAGTTATATGTGAGGACCGGGAATCCATATATTTCGAAGGATATAAAATCGATTTAATACCCGTTTTTTCAATAAAATGAGATAAATTAACGTCTTTTAATATAGCCAAAGGATTGGGTCAGACGCCTGTCTGCCACATCAATGACCGTGTTTTGTTCATCGAAGTGATTTTCTTTTTCCAATTCATATGTCCTCAATAATCGGTTAAATTCTAAAAAAGAGGATGAATTTGACAGCATGAAATTTATAAAAATCATCTGTTTTTTATCGGGTGGATGGTCTTCCCCTCATGACTCATCCTGGTGGCCGGGTCTCGATCACACTGATCAGTGATATCGATCCGGCAGGAGATGTGCGTGCTGATCCCGTCGTATACTTCTCACCATCTGTCGTGATAAGAATGGTTCCCCTGATATCAGTCTGAAATACTTCTGCCCCGGATGCTTCAAGTCCCATCACAGTAGCCTTATTAGGGCCGTTCCCGATACGTCCGACACTGATGATCGCCACTTCAGGTTTTAATTGATGGATGAAGCCGGCATCATATGCCTCCCGTGATCCATGATCCGGAACCCGGAGGATCTGGATGGGATCATGGCTGGGGATATCAGGTGATCCGTCCTGTGAAAGGAGGAGCATGGAAATATTCCCAACGGTAAGTTTCAGCACCGCCTCATTATAGAGAGATGGTTCTGTCTGATTGACTGGAACTACTTCAATGGTCGCATCTGCACCGACTGGAATGAACTCTCCTTTCGTCAGTGACGAGTGGGGGATTGATTCGTTTTTTATCTTCTCCAAAACCCGTCCATAATATGGATACAACTGGCCGGTACCGGTATCCCGATAATCGTGAACCACTGTCCGGTTCATGACCTCCAGGATTCCCCCGGTCTTTCCCGGGTACATACTGGTCACCAGGAAGAGATCCAGGTCGGTGATATTATGACTGGTCAGATATGCTGCTGTGCTGTTCCGGTCCGGTCCTGCATCAATCAGGGCTCGTGTTCCGGCAGATTCAACCAGGACTGCATCACCGGTTCCGACATCGATCACATGGATGGTTGTCTCTTCTGCTGATACAGAGGAAAGAGAGAGTAATAGCAGAAAAAACGTAAAAAATGGTATTGTTTGAAAAATATGCATAGTTTATTGATACCCCCCATTCCGGGTATACCATATATTATGTAAACCTCCTCAAATTGCTTCTTCTTTGTTCCGCTGGTATAAAAGAATCTCATTGGGGTTTTCTGACCGGGAGTGATATCTATAAACATTGGCAGTATAGATGTATGATCAGTCGGCAGTCTTATGGTTCCTTTGAAACTTCCCATCGGTATTCAGTCCTTTTCAGAAATCCGCACCGGTGGGTATGCCTATGTAGATAAAACCCCGTATGTTGCCTCACTGGTGCAGGAAGGGAAATATTACTTCCTCTCCCGGCCCCGTCGATTTGGGAAAAGTCTCTTTCTTGATACGCTGGATTGTGCATTATCAGGGAAAAAAGATCTTTTTAAAGGCCTCTTCCTCGATAGTCAGGAGTCCACCTGGGACTTCTCTGTGACGTGGCCGGTGATAAAAATCAGTCTGGGTCAGCGGATCAATACCACTTCAGACGAACTTCATGAATACCTGACACGAATAATCAGCCGGGAAGCAGAGCGGTTTGGATATTGTATCAATCCCCATATCTCACCCGGATTTCAGCTTGAAGATCTCATTCGTGATGTCAATAAAAAGACAGGGCTTCAGGTTGTCCTGCTTGTTGATGAGTACGATAAACCCATCCTGGATACTATTAGCACCCCGTCTCAATCTGCCGTAATGCGGGATGAACTAAAGAGTTTTTACGGGATGATCAAGGATATCGATCACCTGCTGAAATTTGTGTTCCTAACGGGTGTCTCCAAATTTGCAAAAACAGGGATTTTTTCAGGCCTGAATAACCTCAACGATATTACTCTGGATTC
>CAZEWE010000055.1:0-15402 GCA_964515765.1 uncultured Methanospirillum sp.
TCATAGCCGGATTCGTGGGTGCAGACTCGATATCATCAACCATCATGTGTGACGGAGCCTCCTGGGTCTCATCTTCCGTCATCGGACAGGGACAGACCTATGCAGCGAACCTCTTCACCACCAGTATTGCATCGATCATGAGAGAGTTGCAGGTGAATGATGGAATAGTGAAGGCTGTCACCGTTGCTGATTCATCCGGTCCGATGGGAATTGACGAATACTCCGGGCAGGCAGGAAATCAGACACCGTCACAGAGCGGATGTGTGTTTGAGACTTCTGAAAACCGAACCAGAACACTGGATGAGATCCGGTATACCGGGCTCATGATGACCGGCCTGTACGCATCCTCCCGGGACCTCACCTTATCAGAGACATCGGCAACAACGATGGTCAATGGAACCGGGATGATTCTTGCCCGTGCATCGTCACAGGACCAGGGCAATGAGACCACTCATGCTAGTGATGTAGCAGGCAGGCTGAATATGACCGAACAAATTGTATTCGGAGGTGAGGAGTGAGTACTGACCTGATTGTTGCAGGTATATCTATTGGGATCGCTCTTTTGAACGCCGGGGCGGTTGCAGGGATGTACGTGCATATGATGAGATCTGCCCGGAATGTTGTGTGTACCATCCGGGCAGGTGAGAACGGGGAGGTGAGGATCGATGATCCGTTTTTGACCAGGGGGAAACCCCTATTTCATTCTCATTCGGTCATTCCTGAAGGGTTGATAAGATCGCTTCAGCCATAAGCCGGGCATGATCATGAGTCATATACATCCGGATTCCTGCTCACGCATCGCAATTATCAAAGAGAAACCCCTTTATGGAGAAAAAAATAAATTATCAATCCTATGCACATCACCTTCTTCCTCCCGAAAATATCACGTCTGGTTTTAGTTTTCAGCATAATACTGCTGACTCACGGTGTTTTTGGTGATGCACCGGGTATTGAGTCTTTACAGGCAGACCAGTATCGGATAGGGGTCCTCCTTCCTGCATCAGGTGACAGTGCCATGGACTTTTATGAGACATTACACTGGACCGTTGCCGGACTTGAAAAGGAGGGAGTTGGTTCCATTGAACTTGTGAGTATTGATACCAGTACGGTTCCTATTGGAGATGCTGCGAAAGAGATGCTTGCCGACCCTGATATCCGGGTAGTCATTGGTCCGGCTACAAGTGAAGAGGTCTTTCAGATAGCACCGGATTTCATTGCTGCAAAGAAACTTCTGATAACCCCATCAGCAACATCAGGAGAGATTGCAGACCTGTTTGGAGAGTCTGGGTATGTCTGGCGGACAACAGGAGGTGACCGGATACAGATACAGCTCATCATGGACCTGGTTGCCGAAAGGGGAGCAGAATCGGTCGCCCTTTTGTATGAAAATAACACCTACGGGAGGACATTCGCAGACTGGTCTCTGTATTATGCCAGGGAATATGGAATTTCACATGCCGGTTCAGTTCCTTTTTCTGGCGAACGGGAGATTTCAAGCCTTCTGAACTTAATCATTTCAAAAAAGCCTGATTACCTGATTGTTGCAGCCAGGGCATCTTTTGCTGCAGAGATCGCAAGGCTGGTCAAGACGCAGAATAGTTCCGTGAAGGTGCTGTATACAGATGCTGCACGTTCAGAGACTTTTCTTACAACCGGAGAATATGCAGAAGGAGCAGAAGGACTCAGTCCTACGGCTGATAAAAAAACCGGGTTTTTTGTTGCGTACCAGAAAGCGTTTGGGAAGATGCCATCCGATTATGCAGCTCTTACCAGGGATGCTCTGGTTCTTGGGATTGCAGCCCTTGCCAGGATGGAGAGAGAACCCTCAGAAGATATTCGTAAAGCAATAACCTCTGTGGTCCAGGGGAGGGATATTGTCACTCCCTGGGATGATCAGGGGACCGCACAGGCGATCAGGCTTATCCGGGCCGGGTATCTCCCTGACCTCTCCGGTGCATCAGGACCACTAAATTATGATACCAGAGTAGGATCCGACCCCCTGACAACGTGGTATGTCCACTGGAGAGTGGAGGAAGGAGAATTTCTCTCTGATTCATACATCCCCGGATCCAGGGGAGATGAGGGAGAAACGGATACAATAGTCTCACCGATGCAGAATCTGTCGGACTTTCAGGATACGAACAAAGATCCGAGAACAGAGATCGCCTTTGTGTATGATGGTGAGAAGGGAGACTTCGGGTTTACCGACCAGGCATATCATGGTATCCTGAGAGCCAGGGATGATTTCAACCTGACCGTTCATGAGATCTTCACCGGAGATACCAACGAAGAGCCTGACCCGGTATGGAATCCAGTAACCGGGAAGAAAGCCGGTGCTGTGCTGATGCTTGGATCCTATATGGCCGGGTATGCAGAGCGAGTTAAGAGGCAGTACCCGGATATTCCGGTCATGGTGATTGATGCTGACCCAGTCTCACTTCCCGGCATCAAGACCGCTTCATTCTCCATGTACGGTGCCAGTTATCTTGCCGGAAGACTTGCTGCAGACCAGACAAAGACCGGGCAGATAGCAGTAATTGCCGGGAGAAAGGCACAGGTTATCGACAGCTTCACGGACGGGTTTGTGAGAGGAGCAGCAGATGAAGATCCGATGGTTCTCGTGAATATCACCTATATTGCGGATGATAACTCCGGATACCAGCAACCAGAGAAAGGAGCCGCTATTGCAGAGGATATGTATCAAAACGGGACTGATATCATCTTCACCGTAGCAGGAGAATCAGGTCTTGGAGCGATATCAGCAGCGAAAGGAGTGCCGGATCTGAAGATTATCGGGGTTGATTCGGATCAGTCATATCTGGGGCCGGGTGTGGTTATCGCATCGGTGGTAAAGAACCTTGATTCGGTTGTATATCATGAATTGTCCGAAGCACTAAGCGGGAGGTTTACCCATGGCCTTGTCGTATACAATCTTTCCACTGATGGGGCTTCAGTAGCCATAAACCCCCGGTTTCGTGACCTTTCTGGAATCATTGAGAACAGAATGGAGGAAGCAGTCAAGAAGGAGACGTCTGTAATTACCGGAGAATAAGAGAAAACAAAAGGTGTAATAGATATCAGATCTTCTTTTTGCCTATCAGAGAGTATATATTTCTGTATGTGTGAGAAATTTCAGGAGACATGATTGGTATGATCCGCTGGCCAATGGACCTTGGACTCCAGATCCGAATGATTGGAACTATGTTCCTTCTTGCCCTGGTATATTTCATCTTCATCGCAGTACTGGCATCAATCGGAGTTGATTCCCTCATTCTCGTCGTCATAATCGCCGGAGTGCTGCTCCTTCAGTACTTTTTCTCTGACAAACTGGTCCTTCTGTCCATGGGTGCAGAGGTCGTCACGGAGCAGCAGGAACCACAGTTATATGAGATGGTCACCCGGTTATGTGCCATTGCAGGAATCCCCCGGCCAAAACTGGCTGTCGTGCACAAATCAGTGCCCAATGCATTTGCAACCGGACGAAATGCAAAACACTCCGTTGTTGCGGTCACCGACGGACTTCGCTCAATGCTCACCCAGGATGAACTTGAAGCAGTTCTTGCCCATGAACTCAGTCATGTAAAGAACCGGGACAGCATGATCATCACTCTTGCAAGCCTTATCTCAACCGTTGCATTCTTCATATTCCGAAACTCGTTCATGATCCCACGAGGGGGCAGGGGCGGAAAAGAAAACCTCTGGTTCCTGGTTCCCATAATGGCCGCAGTGGTCTGGGTTGTCAGCTTCCTTCTCATAAAAGCCCTCTCCCGATACCGAGAATATGCCGCTGACCGGGGATCTGCGTTAATCACCGGAAAACCATCCCAGCTTGCATCGGCCCTCATGAAGATCAGTGGCATGATACAGCGTGTTCCAACACGGGATCTCAGGGAGGTTGAAGGAATGAATGCCTTTTTCATCATACCCGCTCTGTCGGGAGAATCCATCATGGAACTCTTTGGAACACACCCCACGGTAGAAAAGCGGATAGCTGCCCTTGAGAAGATTGAATCGGAGTTACAGGGACATGTCGCTTAAAAACCTGATGCAGTCAATCCTCGGGACAACAAAGCTTCCCAAAGCCACATTAGATAAAATATTTTCAATAACCACCGCACAGATGACCCTGGAGGCTGAATATAATCTGAAACCGGCAATCCGTGCAGCGGTCTCTTTTAAACCTATAGAATCATCGCGTTTTGAAAGTGCCCGAAAAGAGATTGAGGAACTGCTGACCTACAGTTCCCACGATACCGGGAGCAGCTTCAGAATTGAAGTTGATGAGCTTCGGTATATCTGGGTAATTCTGGAGGATCCGGACTTTGAAGATCTCGTGACCGGTATTCACATGGTCAGCCAGACCATGATCGATCGGGGATATGGAGCCTATCTCCTCTGTGCCGTATTCCGGTTTGAATCAGAACACCCGGTGTACTGGATATATAACTTCAAAAAGGGATTATTTTATCCGTTTATTCCAACCGGCGGAAAAAACCGGGATAATGCAGGTGAAATCAGATTACGCACACAGATGGAGAGAGAACTCCCAATCGAGAAAGATATCGGGATGTGGTACCCCCTTTGGGGAATCCCACTCTGATTCCCTCATTGACCGGAAAAGATCCAAAAAGAATAGTCGGGAAATAATCCTGATTATCCCTTGAATATACCTTCACCGGTGAAGATCTGCCGTGCTTCGGTGATGGTCATATCTGCAGGGGGAATTATTACCGAGGACTCTACGATCTGATCATCCGGAAGCTTCTTTCCTTCACGGAGAACAAGGCCGATCAGCTCTGAAAATTTCTTCTGGTACCCGGCAGCATCACCCTTCTGGACACAATCCACGATCATGTTGTCGATGGTGTTCAGCTCATCAAATAGACTGCTTTTCACCTCAAACTGACCTGTGCCCATGATCCTGATGATCATTTCCCGACCTCCGATTTAAGTCGTTCCAGCTCGGTATCAATCTTCCCTTTCGCAGATACCTGTGCCAGAGCCCGGTCAATATCATCTCCGTGAGACGTAAAGTCCTCAATTACGCCGGTATCGATGAGTTCATCAAGGGCTGCGGACCGTGCCTTCATCTCTTCCGTCTTCCCCTCGGCCCGCTCAATTGAGAGCCCGATATCAGCCATCTCCTCACTAATGCCGGATACCGATTCACTGATCTTAACCTGTGCCTCGGCAGCCGAGTATTGTGCCTTTATCGTCTCCTTTCTGGTTCTGAACACTTCAACCTTGGTGGAAAGGCGTTTTTCGGCTTCTATTAACTTCTCCTGTTCACCCTGAAGGGTAGCTATCTCCTGGTCCAGACTCTCTATCTGGGAGGTGATGGCACTCTTCCGTTCAAGGGCCATACGTGCCAGATCCTCTCGATTCGCCGCAATTGCATCACGTGCCTGGCCTTCCAGTTTGTCACTACTCTGTACCAGCTTGGCACGTTGCAGCTCCAGACGTTTTTTCGATGTGGTTACTTCTGCAACACCGCGTTTTATGTTCTGCAAAAGCTCCAGTTGTTTTTCATAGGAGAGATCCAGGGTCTCCCTCGGATCTTCCATGGCTCCGATCAGTTTGCTCATTTTGGCAGAGATGATCGTGCTCATTCGGTTGATTAAACTCATGATATCATCCGGGCCTTTGTTATCCAAACAAGTGAAATAGTTTATCACTTGAAGAGGTTCTTAAGTGTGTTCATAATGCCCCCGCTTCCTCCTTGAGATGCAAGGAGCTGCTGGGCGATGTCGGCGACCTCCGGGGATGATTGCATCGCCATCTTTGATTGTTCTCCGAGAAGACTGGTAAGGCCACTCTTGTCCATCCCGCCGCCGCCTCCCATCTTACTGAGCTGACCAAGGACCATGGGAACGGCAATCTGGAGGACTTTTCCGACCACTGCAGGAGGAAGACCAGTTTTTTTCGCGATTGCATCCTGAATCGGGCCGAGCTGACTTCCAAGCAGGCTGGAAACAAGTCCTGAAGTGCCGGACTGTTGACCGCCAAGAAAACCGCTCAGATTGTCCATGGGATTTGATCCGCCCATCTGGGAGAGCATACCCATCACTGCATCCGTTCCTCCTGATTTTGAGGCATTGTTCGACATTGATCCTAAAATCAGGGGCATTGCCATTCCAAGAGCAGACTGAACTGCACTCGGATCCCCACCGACCGACTGGCTGATTGAAGCAAGATTATCACCCGAAGCTACCTGTTTCATCAGTTCTTCAACAATTGAATCCATGTTCATGTCTCCGTTATACAACCAGACAGAATACTGATGAGTTCTCTTTACTCTCTCACTCAGTCTTTAAGAAAATGTAAGTATCCGATTCTGGCTACTTGAGAATCAGCATACAATAAATTAAAGATACCGGGAAAAGGTTAAAAATGAAAAAAAGAAGGCTGATTTTTTTTACAGAGGGCCGGTCAGGTGTGGCAGGAACCATCCAACAATTGAGGTAACAATCCAGATGATAACGGCAATGATGAGTGACTTTACCCAGCCGATTGTGTATAATTTCTGTAATGCAATAAGCCACACAATACCGGCGATGAAGGCAGCAATCAGGCCCTGACCGATGAAATAGTAGATAAGGGTGTAGATAACAGTACCAATAATTGCCGCAATGAACGCGGTTTTGATGTCTTCAGTCTCGCCGAAAACCTTTGTAATGACGTAGATGATTACCGCTGATACAATCAGGGCAACAAGAAACATCAGTACTGAAGTTACTGTCAGATCCATAGTATACCATTCCTTTTAGCACCATTTAAAATATATGGCCCGATGTCCTGAAAAGCTTCGTTTTGCGTGCGTACCATGATAACAAGTACCATGGATCCACGCCAGAAAATATCTTAATTTTTTGAATAAATTATCACCGGCAATCATTGTGCAGGTATGAGGAGGGCTGGGCAGTAATTATGAGATGAGACGTAAAAGTACGAATCGTGCCCAGTTTTTCGTTTCATGACTGATTCATCTTACATTAACCCCAGTTCAATCGTCTATATCGAAATGAAATCTAAAATTTTCGCAGAGAAATGATTATCACTTCAGAAGAATAGTTACCTATGAGGGAACGGAAATGGGACTTCCTGACAAAATTGGCGACGGTTTGGGGGGAACGCGTTTCGCCTGAAAGACCGGGGATCAGATTCTGACCTCTTTCCCATCACCAGAGGGAGCGATACTCCTCCTGTAATGCTGTGGGCAGAATGGGAAACATTCCAGATTAGTTCCTCATGCCAATACAAAGGTAATCCCGGGGTTCCTGATTGAAGTGAAACAGGTAATTATACAGGTCAGTCATGAAACCTGAACACTCTGGATGATGTTATGGCGGGAAAATTTGAAGTTTACAAAGACAAAGCCGGTGAATTCCGTTTCAGATTAAAAGCAGGAAATAATCAGGTCATCCTTACCGGAGAGGGGTACAAATCAAAAGCAGGCTGCACGAACGGAATTGAGTCTGTAAGAAAGAATGCCGGGAATGATGCCAGGTTTGATATTCACAAGGATAAGAACGAAAAGTTCAGATTCACATTGAAGGCAGCGAACGGAGAGGTTATCGGACAAAGCCAGGCATATGCCTCTGAATTGTCCTGTAAAAAAGGCATTGCTTCGGTCAGGAAGAACAGTACAGACTCTCCCATCGTTGAGATTGCACAAAAAGAGTGATGAACATCTTTATTCATTCTCCACCATTTTTCATCATATTTTCTTGTCATCTCTGAATACAACTGATAATTCTTTGTATAATGGAACTCAAATTTTGAGTATTTTTGTTAATGAGTATATAGGATGACCTACGGGACATCAATTAAATAATTATTAAATAGATGTCGATCATATGCTCACTCATACCACCAACACTATGACCCCCCAAAGTATGGTGGTAGGAATATGTCTTCTATGCAACACAGGTAGACTGCCATTTCCTACCCTCTTTCAGTATAGATGTTGAAATGCCAGGAGAGCAGGAAAATCATGAAACTCTTAAATAATCTTTCAATGGCAAAAAAAATGGTAATATTTACCATTATTGCCCTCGCAGGCCTGTGTATCGTCGGGTACATCGGGATTTCCAACCTGTCCCAGACAACAAGCACGCTGGATGATATGTACGAGTACAATCTCAAGAACATCATGTACATCGACGAACTTGAGGCCAATACTATCCTGTACAGTCGGACCGTTGTGAACCACATGGCAGCCAGAAATGCCGAATACCGTGCAAACTGGGAAAAGACCATGGAAAAACAGAACACGGATGTTCTGGACTCTCTGAAGAAAATAATGGTCAGGACAGACGTTGGAAAAGAGACCATTGTAAAAATAGAAGAAGAATGGATTGATTACACAACTGCAGTAAAAGGGCTAGTTGATCTCGTCAATGCCGGAAAGATGGATGAAGCCCGCGATTTCCGTGATAAGGAGACACTTCCACGGCTTGAAGCGGTGACCAATACCATCGAAGGATATCAGAGCTTCATCGTTGAACTTGCCGAAACCGCCAAAAAGAACAGCGACGTCGCAGCTGCGAATGCATTTATGGCAATTATGCTTATTGCCGTCATCATCGCCATCATTCTCATTGGATTTGCATTCATCCTTACCAGAAGCATCACCGGGCCCTTAAGCCGTGTTGTCGAGATGCTTGGAGAATTATCGAAAGGACACCTTGGTATGCGGCTTTCCCTGGATCAGACTGATGAACTGGGAATCATGGCATCCACGATGGACAATTATGCCGAAAAACTGCAGAAAAACCTTATCGGAACACTTCAGATGGTCGCAAAGGGTGAGAAGAACATTCAACTCATCCCCGCTGCAGATGACCAGGATGAGATTGCCCCTGCTGTAAACACCATGATCACCACCATCGATTCAGTCGTCGGAGAGGTCAATGGTCTGATTGCTGATGCTCAGGAAGGCAAGTTGAAGACCAGAGGGAAACCTGAACAGTTTGTTGGTTCATACCGGGATATTATCGCGGGTATCAACAACATGCTGGAGGCCATCACTATTCCGCTGAACGAAGCACTCCGGGTAGCTGACCTCTTTGCCCATGCGAAATTCGGAACCCGGTTTGATGAGTCAGTTGAAGTGAAAGGAGACCTCATCGCTCTCAAGGAAGGGCTCAATACCGTCGGCAGGGAACTCTCGGTCGTCATCAGGGAGGTCTCTGATCAGGTCGGTGCCCTGACCGCATCAGCGGAGGAAGCAGCAGCCAGTGTAGAAGAGGTTACCGCCGGAGCAGCCACCCTTGCCCAGAGTTCTAACATGGTAAGCACGAATGCAGAGACCAGTGTCAAATCTGTCGAGCAGGTCCTCAATGCCATGGAAGATCTATCATCATCAGTCTCAACAATCGCAACAAAAGTGGATTCAGTGAGCAGACTTTCCCAGGAGGCAAATACGCTCTCGACGAACGGAGTTACCCAGGCAGGAGTCGCCGAAAAAGGAATCGCCGCAATCAATGAGTCAGTTAATGATGTCGGTTCCATCATCGTTGAGATACGTTCCCAGATGAACGAGATTGGAAAGATCGTTGATATAATCGGGGATATTGCAGACCAGACGAATCTCCTCGCCCTGAACGCTGCAATAGAAGCTGCACGGGCAGGAGATGCCGGCATGGGATTTGCCGTGGTTGCAAACGAGGTCAAGACCCTTGCCCAGGAGTCACAGGGTTCAGCCGAGAATATCGGTCAGATCATAGCATCGCTCCAGCAGCAGTCTGAACGTGCGGCAAAAGCAATGGAACAGGCAACTTCTGAGGTCTCTAAAGGATCTGATGCGATTACCGATACCATTCAGTTCTTCCACACGATCGCTGACCAGGTAGAGGATATCTCGCAGAACATGGTCGAAGTTGCAAGTCTTTCAGAGGAGGGTGCAGCAGCGGTTGAAGAGATCACCGCAAGCATCTCCGAAGTGAAGAATCTGTCCGAACTGACCGCACAGGAGGCAGTCGGCTCCTCTGCAGCATCTGAAGAAGCATCAGCCGCATTAAACCAGATATCAACCGTGATATCAGAACTTTCGGTCATTGCAACGAGAATCAACGGTTCGATGGACCGGCTGAACGGGTGAGATCCACTCACCAGTTTTTGGAGGAGACGATGACCTTTACAATAGATACAGGGGATGGAGGAGCAGTTATGGCTGATTCTTTCCGCTCCTCACCTGCTGGAATACGGACCAGGGATGGAGATACCCACCAGTTTGTTGAGTTCATCCTCGGTCATGAGAACTTTGCCGTCAACCTCTTTCACACCAGGGAAGTGATAACACCAACAGAAATCACCCCTCTTCCCAATGCACCCGCATATATCACCGGGATAATGGACCTTCGCGGGATGATTACCACGATTGTAGATCTGAAGCAGATGATGAATATCACCACCAGTTCAGATGGGAAGAAACGGTCCAGAATTATAATTCTTGACCAGGATATCTCAAAAAAGCCGGTTGGGATCCTTGTCGATGATGTATCCTCCGTAGCCACCTATGCATCTGTTGATATTGATTATGAGGGTGATGACAAGGCCCATCATGGCCGGAGTATTCTGGGAGTTATCAGGAGAAAAGGAAAAGATGGAGGAAAAGAAAGTCATTCTTTGGTCCTCTGGCTTGATATTCATGCTATGATAGATAAAATATCAGGAGAGATATAATCCGGCTTAATGACAGGAAAAAGTTGGTTCCGGGTCACATCCCAAATACCGTTACTTTTCTCCCCTGATGGTCAATCGTATCGGTAAAGATCTTATCATCCCAGCTCTTCTTTTTATCACGGTCAAATATGAGCAGATACACCTCTTCTGCTCCGCACCGGTCAGCATACCGAGTCACCTGGTCAAGGCCTTTGCTGATGGTTGCTTCCCGTGAACCGTATACCATCTTGCATTCAATGACAAACCGCTGGTATCTCCCGTCAGGAAGTTGCCAGAGAATAAAAAGGTCGGTTCTGCCGAGACCAAGACCATATTCCCGTGTTATCTGTCCCCCTCCGTTGAGTATCCGCTGCAAAAATGCCTGGAGGAGGAGCTGGGGAGCAGCCTCTTTATACTGGGCAATATCGGTCCAGCTTTCAGAGTGCTCACGGAAAAACTGTTGGAATGATACAAGGAGATCATTCACCTGGATGCCTCCATCTCCACCGATATACCAGGCAGATTTCAAAGTCATACCAGACTGGGCAGTATAACTGAGTTCCCGGGGAATAATCTCCTGGTATATCGGGTTTGCAATCGCCAGAGCTCCACCCCTTTCCTGGGTAATAAGACCAAGATCAACGAGGTACGAAATATCGTCCGGTTTCAGGTTCTGTTCAAACATCTCGCCGGTGAGTATTGGCTCAATTACTCTCCTGACACGCTCTTCCTGGAGTTTATCAACCAGCTGGTCAAGGTGAGTCTCCCTTCTCTGGATTAGCCGCTCTTTCGCCTCCATGACAAGGGACCCTGTAATTGGGCTCGAACGGTTCTTCCCCTCATCAATTTTAAAACAGGTTTCATATGCAAGGGCATTGACAAGCCAGGGCTGGCCCCTCGTCAGGTTCCAGACTGCATCCAGGGCTTCGTCTTCAAATCTCTGTCCGGTCTCTTTGGTATGTTCACGGAGAAGTGTTCTTGTCTCCTCTTCGGTGAAATTTCCAAGTCTTAAGGACTCTGCCTTGATGTTAAAGGCACTTCCACCAGTGATAATTGCCTTGTCTTTATCCGAATGGATACGGTAGTCACGAACATCACGGACTCCGCAAAGGATGATGGAGGAAGGAAAATGAACAGGGCGACTATCATATCCTGACCGGATTTGTCTGAGGACTGAGATCAATGTATCACCTACAAGGGCATCGATCTCATCAATGAGAAGTATAAGAGGCTTATTGTCTATTGACGCCAGTCTGCTCAGGACCATATTAAGAGCTGAGTAGGCATTGGTATTATCCCAGAGTTCTGCATTAATTACACTTGATCCAGTAAAAACCGGACTTTGCGATATTCTTTTATTTATTTCAACAATAATAGAACGGACCCCGTTTTCAACATCTTCACGAGCAGCCTGAGCTGCTTCGACATTGATATACAATGAACGATAATCGCCTGAAATATTTAAATATTCTCGCAAAGCAAGCAGACATGAGGTCTTCCCGCTCTGCCTGGGTGCATGGAGGACAAAATACTTCTTCTGGTTTATGAGAGTGAGTATTTCAGTCAGATCAAAACGGGTAAGAGGAGGAAGACAGTAATGATCCTGACAGTTCACCGGTCCGGCGGTGTTGAAGAACCTCATCGTATATATCTATAGGTCCTGATGACAGAAAACTCCTCCCTGTGATAATAGGCGTACCATCATGAAAATAGGAATTTCGGAATAATGTTTATCAAAGTCGCCCAAAAATCAACATTTTCATTCATGAGGAGACATCTGTCCACCTGTTTTATGACAAGGATATCAGTGGCTCCTGGATGGCTCTCTTTCTTCCATTGTCAAATAAATTCGCCGGTGATTATCTTTGAGGCCGAAAAACTCTGGTTCCGGGTCACATCCCAAATACCGTTACTTTTCTCCCCTGATGGTCAATCGTATCGGTAAAGATCTTATCATCCCAGCTCTTCTTTTTATCACGGTCAAATATGAGCAGATACACCTCTTCTGCTCCGCACCGGTCAGCATACCGAGTCACCTGGTCAAGGCCTTTGCTGATGGTTGCTTCCCGTGAACCGTATACCATCTTGCATTCAATGACAAACCGCTGGTATCTCCCGTCAGGAAGTTGCCAGAGAATAAAAAGGTCGGTTCTGCCGAGACCAAGACCATATTCCCGTGTTATCTGTCCCCCTCCGTTGAGTATCCGCTGCAAAAATGCCTGGAGGAGGAGCTGGGGAGCAGCCTCTTTATACTGGGCAATATCGGTCCAGCTTTCAGAGTGCTCACGGAAAAACTGTTGGAATGATACAAGGAGATCATTCACCTGGATGCCTCCATCTCCACCGATATACCAGGCAGATTTCAAAGTCATACCAGACTGGGCAGTATAACTGAGTTCCCGGGGAATAATCTCCTGGTATATCGGGTTTGCAATCGCCAGAGCTCCACCCCTTTCCTGGGTAATAAGACCAAGATCAACGAGGTACGAAATATCGTCCGGTTTCAGGTTCTGTTCAAACATCTCGCCGGTGAGTATTGGCTCAATTACTCTCCTGACACGCTCTTCCTGGAGTTTATCAACCAGCTGGTCAAGGTGAGTCTCCCTTCTCTGGATTAGCCGCTCTTTCGCCTCCATGACAAGGGACCCTGTAATTGGGCTCGAACGGTTCTTCCCCTCATCAATTTTAAAACAGGTTTCATATGCAAGGGCATTGACAAGCCAGGGCTGGCCCCTCGTCAGGTTCCAGACTGCATCCAGGGCTTCGTCTTCAAATCTCTGTCCGGTCTCTTTGGTATGTTCACGGAGAAGTGTTCTTGTCTCCTCTTCGGTGAAATTTCCAAGTCTTAAGGACTCTGCCTTGATGTTAAAGGCACTTCCACCAGTGATAATTGCCTTGTCTTTATCCGAATGGATACGGTAGTCACGAACATCACGGACTCCGCAAAGGATGATGGAGGAAGGAAAATGAACAGGGCGACTATCATATCCTGACCGGATTTGTCTGAGGACTGAGATCAATGTATCACCTACAAGGGCATCGATCTCATCAATGAGAAGTATAAGAGGCTTATTGTCTATTGACGCCAGTCTGCTCAGGACCATATTAAGAGCTGAGTAGGCATTGGTATTATCCCAGAGTTCTGCATTAATTACACTTGATCCAGTAAAAACCGGACTTTGCGATATTCTTTTATTTATTTCAACAATAATAGAACGGACCCCGTTTTCAACATCTTCACGAGCAGCCTGAGCTGCTTCGACATTGATATACAATGAACGATAATCGCCTGAAATATTTAAATATTCTCGCAAAGCAAGCAGACATGAGGTCTTCCCGCTCTGCCTGGGTGCATGGAGGACAAAATACTTCTTCTGGTTTATGAGAGTGAGTATTTCAGTCAGATCAAAACGGGTAAGAGGAGGAAGACAGTAATGATCCTGACAGTTCACCGGTCCGGCGGTGTTGAAGAACCTCATCGTATATATCTATAGGTCCTGATGACAGAAAACTCCTCCCCGTGATTCAGAGCGAAAAGCCTGAAAACGATAAACCTTGAGATCATATTACCCTCTTCGGATACAACACCCCGGGGTTCATGACCATTCGTGGTTGTCTGGAGCATTTTGGGGCGTGGTTTGTGACCATATACATGAGAAGAGAGCCTTAAAAAACAGGCCCTGGTGGTTTATGAGCCGGTGCTGCCCGATGATTATGGGATAGAGATTCAAGCAGAAATCAATTCTGAACTCTCCCATTCCCAAAAAATTTAATTGATTATTCCATCAGATATTTCTTTTTAAGCTTCTCCCATTCTGGTGAGAGCATCAGAAGATCTAATCCTTTGTTCATGGTTTCGAGAAGGTCAGTATTGCCTTTTTTCACTGCAACGCCATAATTATCATCTGTATCAATCTCACCGATCACATGGCAGTCACAACTATCCAGATTGGTCTTAATCAAAGAACTTGCACTGATTATTGCATCCAGCCGACCAGCCTGCAACTCATCAAATGCTTCGTTCATCCCCTCGAATCTGACAAGTGACTCAGGTGCCATCTTCCCCTTTCCGATGAGGTTCAATTCCACAAAGCTCACTCCCTGAGTATTATTCTGAGCCCCGACCCGAAGGGATCCGGAGTATAAGTCATCAATCGTTGCAGAACTCTGATTTTTCACCGCTACAGACTGATTGACCTGCCAGTACGGAATCGTAAAATCACAGATCTCCTTTCTCTCATCAGTTATCGCAAACCCGGAGTAGATCATATCTATCTCTTCGGTTTCAAGAGCAGTGAGAATACCATCCCATGGGACCGGAGTAATCTGTACCTTAAAATTCATGGTATCCGCAATCCACTGCACTGAATCGACATCAAATCCGACAGGTGTTCCGTTTGCATCCAGGTACGTAAATGGAGGGTAGTATGCATCAATCCCAACGATATACACCGGTATATCGGTCCCGGATATTTTTTCGGCAGATCCAGAAGAGATCGTCATCAGAAAACCAGCCAGAAGCAGGAGAAGGAGATAATTCATGGGTGAGTTCATATGGGTTATCTGTTATCTGGATACTTGATAGTTGCTGATGAGAAAATAAACAGATAATGAGCGAATAGAAAAGACCGAATGTCATTTATTTACAGCATACCTGCATTTATCAGTGTATTTGTATTGAGAGAGAATTTTTTATAAAAAAGCATAAGAATAATGAAGATACCATATTCTTTCACT
>CAZEWE010000056.1:0-11674 GCA_964515765.1 uncultured Methanospirillum sp.
GGGTCTTTGAACGCCGTGTTCATGAATACCTGAATTATATCCAGGGTGTCATGCATCTGAACCAGCGGTATGATCTCTGGATGCGGGTCGGGAAAAAAGCATTTGCGAAAGGTCTGAACTCATTTCATCAGATCGGAAGTGCTCTTATCAGTTTATACCGAAGTGAACTCCCGATTATTGAGAGAATCCAGATAACATTCTTCACCGGCGGAGAAGAATTTCATACGACCTACAATCTCGCCCGGGAGCGGTATGAAACACGGGATTCGAGGGCCAGGGGACTTCTCGACGAAGAAGTTGATACCTTTTACGGGTGTGCCCTCTGTCAGTCCTTTGCCCCCTCACATATCTGTGTGATAACTCCTCAGCGATATGCCAACTGTGGTGCTATCAGCTGGTTTGACGGACGGGCTGCAGCCAGAATGGATCCAGACGGACCGATCTTCCCGATTGCGAAAGGAGAATACCTGGATACTGAACATGGCGAATATTCAGGAATAAATGAGCATGCCACCAAACGCTCAATGGGAGAGGTAAACCGGGTCTGGCTCTATTCTGCATTCGGGTATCCGCATACCTCATGCGGTTGTTTTGAGGCTATTGCCTTTTACATCCCTGAAGTTGAGGGCTTTGGTATTGTTCACCGGCGGTTTGCAGGACCTACGGTCAATGGCCTTGCATTCTCAACCCTTGCAGACTCAACAGCCGGTGGACGTCAGGTCGAAGGATTTCACGGGATTTCGCTCGAATACATGCGGTCAGTGAAATTCCTGCAGGCAGATGGCGGTTGGAATGCCATTGTATGGATGCCGGCGGAGATTAAGGAGATGCTCCAGGGGATTATTCCTGAAGATATCGCTCAGGCAATTGCAACCGAGCAGGATGCCCTCGATATTGATACCCTCACGTCATTCCTTACTGCACACCACCACCCCGTTGTGTCGAAATGGACTCTTCCGGAAGACACAGAAGAAGAGACCTCACCGGATTATGGAACATCAGGCCCGGTTATGTCCTTCGGAGAACTCCCGCTCATGGCAGGTGGTGTAAAAATTATTCTGAAAAATGCAAAGATCTATGCTGAACGGATAATCATACAGCCTGCTGATAATAATAAAAAGAAACAGGGAGGGAAGAATGTCTGATCAGGAAAAGCCGGATATCAGTAGTATCATCAGGCTGCTCGGACCCGGCCTTGCTGAACTCCTCTCCGGACGGCAGATTGAACTTGAAAATGTAGAACTGGAACTTGGAGAACTGGAACTCTGGATTCCGATCGGGGGGATTTCTCCCTCCATCTACCCTGCACCCGTCCCAGGCGGTGCTGGACAGATTGCACCACCAGTAAAACGATTACCACGTCCGGATGAACTCATTTCAGAAAAATTCCTGATGGAACCTGATGTATTCTCCTCAAAAGTCAGAGAGATTACCCTTGGTGCCACCCGGGCTGATGGAGGGACACGGGGCAGTACTGTCACCGTCGGGGGATCAACCTCAATTCCCTTCACCCATCCCCAGTCACCGCCCCCTCATCCTCCGGTCATCTCCCTTGATGTGTTTGATACAAGGGTCCCGATGCCAAAAGCCTTGAAAAGTCATCTGACCGAGGTCATAGATGATCCGGCAGCATGGGCGAAGATGAATGTTGAGCAGTTCGGGGCAGACATGGTGACGGTTCATCTGCTCTCAACTGACCCGCTCATTCAGAACAAATCCCCCCGGGATGCTTCAAAGACGGTTGAGGAAGTCCTGCAGGCGGTGGATGTTCCCCTGATTATCGGCGGATGCGGAGATCCCAGAAAGGATGCAGAGACCTTTACTGAGATTGCCGCAATGGCTGAAGGAGAACGCCTGCTCTTAAATTCAGTCACCTCTGACATGGCAGATGCCAAGACACTTGAACCGGTATGCAAAGCAGCAGATAACCATGGTCATTGCCTTCTTGGATTCACCGGTCTTGACCTGAACAGTGCAAAGGAACTGAACCGGCGGATATACCAGTATTTCCCTCCCGAACGACTCCTTATGGACCTGACAACGGTTGCCCTTGGATATGGACTGGAATACTCGTTCTCAATCCATGAACGTGCACGAATGGCAGCACTTATGGGCGATAAGGAACTCCAGCATCCGACGATTTCAGCATGCACAAATGCATGGTCAGCCCGTGAAGCATGGATGGATCTTGGTCCTGCATTTGGGAAGAACGATCTCCGGGGGCCGTTATGGGAGACAATAGGCGGATTAACCCTGCTCCTTGCCGGTGTGGATCTCTTTTTAATGATGCATCCACTGGCTGTGTCAACACTCCGTGATGTTGCAGGAAAACTCATGCATCCGGCAGAGATAAACCTAGGTATGGCTGACTGGGCAGCACTGAAGATATGAGGTGGACAGGATGAAAGAGGAACATAAAAAAAGTATTCGGGAGATCAGCCCGATTGACGTATACAAACTCCTGCCACGGACAAATTGTGCAGAATGTGGTGAAGCCAACTGTATGGCTTTTGCAACCAGGGTGGTGAATGGTGAAGCGGTCATCGAAGGGTGCCCTCCCATTCTGACAAAGAAGTATGAGAAAGACCTGTCAAAACTCCAGGAGTTACTTGCCCCGCCGGTTCGTGCAGTCCATTTCGGATCCGGAGACCACCAGCTGACCATCGGTGGAAAGCATGTCCTGTACAGGCATGAATTCACCTACCAGAACCCGCCCCCTATTGCCATCGATATCTCTGATGATATGGAGAATGAGCAGATTGCTGCAAGAATTAAAAAGGTACAGGATTTCGCATACACCTATATCGGACGACCACTCTCTCTTGACGCCCTGGCCGTCCGGTCAGTAACCCAAAGCCCAGACAGGTATGCAGAGGTTATTCAGCAGATCTGCGGACTGTGCAATCTTCCCCTTATTCTCTGCAGCACTGACCCGGCTATCATACAAGCAGGATTGTCCGTATGTGCTGAGAGAAAACCGCTCATTTTTGCCATAACAAAAGAGAACTGGAAAGAGATGGGGGAACTGGTTCTGGATACCGGCTGTCCGGTAGTGGTATCGGCTCCTGGAGATCTGTCACTTCTCAGGACACTAGTCAGAACCCTTCAGGAATGGGGAATTGAAGATATGGTTCTCGACCCCGGTACATTCCACAGCGACCGGATCGGTCAGACAATTCATCTCTTTACCGCTCTCCGAAAAGCGGCAGTAAAAAATTTCGACGCACTCTCCGGATATCCGATTCTGGGAACTCCCATATCGGTATGGAACGGACAGGAATTATCCGACGATCTGAACCGCTGGCAGGAAGCATATCTTACATCCATGCTCATCACCCGGTATGCTGATCTCCTGATTATGCACAGTCTCGAGGGATGGGCACTCCTTCCCCAGCTTATCTGGCGGTTTGGTATCTATACCGATCCACGAAAACCTGTATCCGTTGATGCAGGTGTCAGAACCTTTGGCAACCCGGATAAGACATCTCCGGTTCTCATCACCTCAAATTATGCCCTCACGTTCTTTACCGTGGAATCAGACATTAAGGCTGCAAAGATAGACTGCCATCTCATTGTCATTGATACCGGTGGCCTCTCTGTTGAAGCAGCAGTCGCCGGACGATACCTGACCGCTTCAAAAATAGCCGAATCCCTCAAAGAATGGAAGGCAGATACCCTTGTCTCCCACAAATATCTCATCATTCCCGGTCTTGCTGCACGGTTATCAGGAGAGACCGAGGATGAGACCGGATGGCGTGTTCTTGTCGGCCCACGGGATTCATCAGGTATCGGGCAGATGATACGGGAACGCTGGCCTCCTGTGGAAGAATAATCGTGTCAGATTCAATATCTATTCTTTTTCAGCCGATGAACCGGATGGTGACCGTTGAGGCAGGTTGTACAGTCCTTGATGCAATCCGGGAAGCAGGAATTCAGTTTGAAGCCATCTGCGGGGGAAAAGGCACCTGTGGAAAATGCCGGGTAATCAGGGTATCAGGGAAGATATCAGAAGAAGGATCAGTCTGTGCAAAATTCCTGACCCTTGATGAGCAGCGGAAAGGGTACTGTCTGGCATGTCTTGTCAGGGTTTGGACCGATGCAGTTTTCACCATTCCAATAGAGAGCAGAATAGACACTCCCCAGATTCTCCTTGACGTTGCCCGGACAATCGGGACAATCTACCCCTCTGTGAACAAATATCAGGTGGAGAGAATCACAACCGGACCAACCGCAATACTGGGGCCTTCTATCCGGTTTACCGGGTATACCGGGACACGGCCGGTGATGACTGATGAACAGAGGCAGGTCATTATGCATGCATCCGGTCCTCTTACCGGCGTTATCTCTCTGGATGGAGGAACAAGCAGGCTCATCAGCCTTGAAGAGGGAGATACAACCGGGAGTTTGTTCGGTATCGCCCTTGATCTTGGTACCACTACCGTTGTCGGTCTTCTCATTGATCTCATCACCGGAGAGGTTATCAGACGGGCATCAACTCTGAACCGGCAGATAACCCTGGGAGAAGAACTGGTCACGAGAATTGCCATCGGAAGAAAAGAAGAAGGAAGGGCAGATCTCCAGGCGGCAGCTCTTGGAAGTATCAACGAAGTTATTCACAAAATGACCAGGGATGCCGGAATTTTGGATCTTGAGATCAGCGACATCTGTATCGGCGGGAATACCGTGATGTCCTGGCTGTTTGCCGGAAGAGATCCGACACCACTTGAATATGTGGATGCACAGATTCCTACGGGCCCGATTATTCTGACTGCAAAAGACTGTGGAATTGCCATCGGGCCTGATGTGCTGGTATACTGCCTTCCAGCGGTGAGCAGATTTGTCGGTGGTGATGCTATCGGCGATGTTCTGACTGCAGGGATGCACAAGAAAAAGGAAGTATCCCTTCTCATCGATCTCGGTACGAATGGTGAGATTATCCTTGGAAATAAAGACTGGCTTGTCTCCACCTCCTGTGCCTCAGGCCCGGCCTTTGAAGGTGCAGGCATGCGGTCCGGGATGCGGGCGATGAGAGGAGCTATCGACGCAGTAAAAATAGCTCCCGATGGCCATGTCACCATCCATGTCATCGGTGATACAGAGCCGAAAGGGATATGTGGTTCTGGAATCATCGATGTCGCTGCTGCGATGGCTCGTGCAGGCATCCTGGACTTTAGCGGGAAATTTATCGATACTGCACCGGGTGTCAGGCAGGGAGAGAATGGGGCTGAATTTTTACTCGTTCCTGCTCATAAAACCGCAACCGGAAAAGATATTGTCATCACGAGTGAGGATATGGCCTATCTCATGGACTCGAAAGCCGCGGTTCTTGCAGCGATAACAGTCCTCTTACAAAAATACCGGTTACGACTTCGTGATATTCAGCATGTATTCCTTGCCGGAGCATTTGGCTCATATGGAAACATAGATCACCTGATATCTTTTGGAATCCTTCCTGAATTCCCGTCCGCAGATTTTCACCGGATAGGAAACGGATCACTTGCCGGGGCATATGCCTGTCTTCTATCTGTCCATGCACGGCGGGAAGCAACCGCGATTGCAGCGAAGATGGGATATATCGACCTTCTGGTTGATAATGATTTTATTGAGGAATACTGGGCTGCACTCCGGATACCTGGAAAAGAAGAGTTATTTCCCACGCGTTATGCAGGTTCGGGATCAAAACAGGTACTCAAATAAATTTATTAATCTATTACTTTTATTTTTTAATTTTTTTGTGAAAGAAGAGAATCAATATTTATTTTTTAGTTCGTATGAGTTAAATTTAAATATATATAATAAACAACTTCCTTCCATCAAAAATATATACTACAAGTTGTAATGTAGTACCATAACAAAAGGAGGATGATGATGGACAAGATTGTTTCAAAGCATGTATCTTCTACACTCTGATCTCTGCTTTCAGGCGGAAAGACACGGACACCGGCAGGGTAGATCTATCCCATACCAGTTATTAAACACCTTCAAAAGACTGCCTTCACAAATACCCTCTACCCCCGGAGTGAATCCGGATGTCCCGAACCGGAAGCAGTAGCCAGATTCGACAAGAGTAAATCGCCTCAGATACCTGACAAAACCATATCGGTTACCGTCAGGTCTCTGATTTTGTCGGGATGAGCCTGCTGAATATCATGGTTTATCAGATCCAAAAATTTTCGTGATAATTATGAGACAAGTTGCAATTTATGGAAAAGGTGGAATTGGAAAATCCACAACAACACAGAATACCGTCGCAGCACTCGCAAGTGCCGGAAAGAAAGTAATGGTCGTCGGTTGTGACCCGAAAGCAGATTCTACACGGTTACTGCTCCACGGGTTATGCCAAAAGACGGTATTAGATACCCTTCGTGACGAAGGGGATGATATTGAACTCGATGACATTTTAAAGCCTGGATTTGGAGATACCCGGTGTGTCGAATCCGGAGGTCCGGAACCGGGAGTTGGCTGTGCTGGTCGTGGAATTATTACCTCCATCAATCTGCTTGAATCGCTAGGTGCATATACCCCGGATCTTGATTATGTCTTCTACGATGTTCTGGGAGATGTCGTCTGTGGAGGTTTTGCCATGCCCATTCGTGAAGGAAAGGCAGAGGAGATATATATTGTCGCTTCAGGAGAACTGATGGCTCTGTATGCGGCAAATAACATCGCCAAGGGTATTCAGAAGTATGCAGATAATGGGAAAGTCAGACTTGGTGGCATTATCTGTAACAGCCGTAAGGTTGACAATGAATTTGCACTGCTCAAGGCATTTGCCGAGGAGATCGGGTCACAACTGATTCATTTTGTTCCTCGTGACAACCTAGTCCAGCGGGCAGAGATAAACAAAAAGACGGTCATCGACTTTGATCCTGAATCAAACCAGGCTCAGGAATACAAGAACCTGGCTCATGCCATTGATACGAATACCATGTTCGTAAAACCAAAACCGATGACCCAGGACAGGCTTGAAGAACTGATGATGCAGCATGGGTTCCTTGATGCCATGTAAACAGGAGAGAGGGAGGTAATACTATGTTACTCATGAGGGCAATCGTCAGACCTGAAAAGAAGGATGAGGTCCTTTCAGAATTATCTTCTGCAGGATTTCCAGCAGCAACCGTTGTCGATGTGGTCGGACGGGGAAAGCAGAAGGGCATTAAGATCGGGAATATGGTCTATGATGAAATTCAAAAATCTCTCATTATGGTAGCTATCCATGATGAAGAGAAGGAGAATTTCATAGATGTCGTTCTCAGGACGGCAAAGACCGGTGAAGATGGTACCTTTGGTGATGGAAAGATCTTCGTTACCGATATTGACGAGGTATATACCATCTCCCGAGGCGGACGCGGCCTTTAATTCCGGAGAGTCAGCATGAAAGAAATAATGGCTGTCATCCGGATGAACAAAACAAATGCCACCAAAAAGGCGTTGATAGATGCAGGGATAGCCGGTTTTACAGCCGTAAAGGTGTTAGGAAGAGGAAAACCGGTAGAAGATCCGAGCATCATACAGGAACGAAAAGAAGAACTCCTTGCCCTTGCCTGCAGTGAAGTTGTAGACAGGACTGAGACTCTGAAACAGGTCACCAGTTTCCTTGATGGAAGCCGTCTGTTTCCAAGGCGTCTCTTTACCGTTCTTGCACATGATGAAGATGTTCCCCGTATTGTCGATGCAATAATCAAGGCGAATAAAACCGAAAACCGGGTCGGTGATGGGACGATATTTGTATTACCAATCGCTGATGCGGTCAGGGTAAGAACCGCAGAGACCGGAGAAGCCGCAATCTGGTAAGGAGGAAAATATGGCGATAGATCAGGAGGTACTGGGTGAGATACTTCTCCCGTACCCCGATAAAGTAAAAAAGAATCGTGTAAAACACATCGTCCGAAAAAATCAGGATATTGGATGTCAGGAGATTGAGGCCAATACCAGGACTGTTCCCGGTATCATCTCTCAGAGAGGATGCTGCTATGCAGGATGTAAGGGAGTGGTTGTCGGCCCGATTAAGGATATGATAACCATCACTCATGGTCCTGTCGGGTGTGCATACTACAGCTGGGGAACCAGACGGAATAAAGCCAGAGCTGACGATGTTACTCCACCGGAACAGATATATGGGGCTATGTGTTTTGTCACTGATATGCAGGAACCTGACATTGTCTTTGGAGGTGAGAAGAAACTAGCCAAAATGATTGATGAAGTTGTGGAGATGTTCCATCCAAGAGCAATAAATATCTGTGCAACCTGTCCGATTGGTCTTATCGGTGATGATTTAGGTGCGGTTACGAAAGCTGCGTCTGAACGACATAAAATCCCGGTTCTGGCCTATAATTGTGAAGGATACAAGGGAGTCAGTCAGTCTGCAGGCCATCACATCGCAAATAATGTGCTCATGGAGAATGTCATCGGCAGCGGGGATGCAGAAAAGAATCCATCAGAATTTGTGGTAAATCTCCTTGGCGAATATAATATAGGCGGAGATTCCTGGGAAATTGAGAGAATTCTCCATGATATCGGGTACCGCGTCCAGGGAGTTCTTACCGGCGATTCAAGCATAGAAGAGATGAAAAATATGCATATTGCGAACCTGAACCTGGTTATGTGTCACCGGTCCATCAACTACATTGCTGAGATGATGGAGGAGAAATACGGCATGCCATGGCTGAAGATCAATTTCATCGGCGTCGAAGCTACCAAAAAGTCACTCCGAGATATTGCTCAGGTTACCGGAAATGAGGGTTTCATCAGAAAGACAGAAGAAGTCATCGCCAGGGAAGAAGCCCGGGTATTGCCCGTTATTGAGCATTACCGGAAAATCTGCTCAGGTAAAAAGGCATTTGCCTTTGTCGGAGGATCCCGGAGTCATCACTACCAGTATCTGCTGAAAGATCTCGGGATGCAGGTCGTCGTTGCAGGATATGAATTTGCACACCGCGACGATTATGAAGGCAGACAGGTAATTCCGAACATCAAAACCGATGCAGACTCAAAGAATATTCCTGAACTGGATATCAAACCTGACCCTGAACTCTTCAAAGAGGCACATGAACATCTCAATCTCACAAAGGAAAAGTTTGACGAGGTATGCAGCAATGTGCAGCTCGGAAATTACGAAGGGATGTATCCGGATATGAATCCAGGGAATATCATGATTGATGATTGTAATCACTGGGAAGCCGAGCAACTGATAAAAGATCTCAAACCAGACCTGTTCTTTGCCGGTGTCCGTGATAAGTACATCGCCCAGAAAATGGGTGTTCCAGCAAAACAACTTCACTCATACGACTACAGCGGACCCTATGCAGGATTCAACGGTGCCATGAACTTTGCCCGGGATGTTGCAAACTGCCTGACTACTCCGGCCTGGAAGTTCATCACACCTCCATGGGAACAAGAACCTCAAACTGGTGATAATCATGCTTGAATGCGTACCGGAAGGGCCGGTGGAACATACCATCGGAAAAATTAATCCGGCAAAGACATGTCAGCCAATCGGAGCCATGTATGCAGCTCTTGGCATTCATGGCTGTCTCCCACACAGTCATGGATCACAGGGATGTTGTGCCTATCACCGCATGCATCTGGCAAGGCATTTCAGGGAACAGGTCCTGGCTTCCTCCAGTTCATTTACTGAAGGAGCATCGGTATTTGGTGGTGCAGCAAACCTGAAAACCTCTATAAAAAATATCTTTGCGATATACAATCCGGAGATAATTGCTGTCCATACCACCTGCCTGTCAGAGACAATTGGAGATGACCTGCCGACCATCATTAAACAATCTGAAATTCCTGAAGGAAAACGGGTTATTCACACCAATACTCCCAGTTACTCAGGATCCCATATCACCGGTTTCTCAAACATGGTCAAATCCATGATCTCATACCTTGCACAGGCACATGAACCGGTGAAAAAGGAACAAGTCAATATCCTGCCAGGCTTTGTAAATCCAGGAGATATGCGAGAGATCAGGAGAATTGTAGATGAGATGGGCATTCATTTGATTATGCTCCCGGATACTACAAATGTCCTTGATGCTCCACAGACCAGCCGGTATACCCTGTACCCTGAAGGAGGAACAACAATAGATGAGATCATCGATACAGGGAATTCAAAAGTAACGCTTGCGTTAGGATCCTGGGCTTCTGATGCAGCCGGAGCCATGCTTGTTGAAAAATGCAGGGTACCCTGTATTCCTCTCAGAACACCCATCGGACTGAAAGCAACAGATGACCTCATCATGACCCTGAAGGAGCAATTTGAAGTTGATGTGCCTAAATCACTCACCATTGAACGAGGTCAGGTTGTTGATACGCTCATCGACACTCATTTCCATTACCAGGGAAAGACTGTGGCAATCTTTGGAGATCCGGATATTGTCATTCCATTGACAGAATTTGTCCTGACCATGGGTATGATACCAAAATATGTACTGACCGGAACTCCGGGATCGCGGTTTGAGACTGAGATTTACAAGATGCTTGAAGAATACCAGATTGAAGGAAGTATCGTAAAAGCCGACGGAGATCTCTTCCAACTACACCAATGGATAAAACAGGAACCGGTGGATCTTCTCATGGGAACAACCTATGGGAAATACATAGCACGAGCTGAGGATATCCCGCTTGTCAGAGTTGGATTCCCAATTCTTGATAGAGCTGTCCATCCACTCATGCCCATAACCGGATACCGGGGATGTCTGCGTCTTATTGAGATGATCAGTAATACTCTGCTCGAACGGCGTGACCGCGATGCCAGCGATGAAGATTATGAAATGGTTCTGTAAAAAAACAGGAGATGTAACATGGAAATCACATGTTCGCAAGTCATCGGGGGAGTAACATCCCCGTGCCTTGTCGAACGTCAAAACTCTGTCATCACGACCGGTACAAGTAAAAACCGGATTCATTGTGCTGATGACAGTGTGGCCGGAGCCGTGAGCCAGCGGGCCTGTGTGTTCTGTGGAGCCCGGGTAGTTCTGAATCCAATAACAGATGCTGCTCATCTCATCCACGGACCAGTCGGGTGTGCATCATACACATGGGATATCAGGGGAAGTCTGTCAAGCGGTTCAGAAATGTACAGGAATAGTTTCTCAACCGACCTGAAGGAACGTGATGTAATCTTTGGCGGGGAGAAAAAACTGGGGTTGTGCATTGACGAAATCGTAGAGAAATATCATCCGCCTGCGATATTTGTGTATGCTACCTGTGTTGTCGGTATCATCGGAGATGATATCATCGCAGTATGCAAAGAACGAACGCAGAAACATGGTATCGATATCATCCCGGTAGAATCAAGTGGATTTATTTCGGGAAACAAAATTATCGGATATCGGGCTGCAGGGAATGCATTAATCCGTCTTATTACTCCAAAAGAAGGAGAAGTAATTCCTAAAACAAAAAAGATCAACTTCCTTGGAGAATATAATCTCGGTGGAGAAAAGTGGCTGATTGAGCGATACCTGAAAGAACTGGGAATAGAAATAAACGTTGCCTGCACCGGTGATTCTACTGTCGAAGCATTAAAGCAGATCCCTGGGGGATTTCTCAATCTGGTCCAGTGCACTGGTTCGATGCATTATATAGCACGGCTTCTTGAGGAGAATTACGGGACTCCATATATTGATGTAAATTTCTTTGGAGCATACAACACGGCAGAAAGTCTTCGGAG
>CAZEWE010000056.1:11774-15293 GCA_964515765.1 uncultured Methanospirillum sp.
CATATATTGATGTAAATTTCTTTGGAGCATACAACACGGCAGAAAGTCTTCGGAGGATATCTCAGTTTTACGGTGAACCCTCTATGATTGAGCGTGCGGAGAACCTAATCGAACGTGAAACTTCCAGGATAAAACCCTCGATAGATTACTACCGTTCAAAACTTGCCGGGAAACGTGCCGCTATCTATGTGGGAGGAGCATTCAAGGCTCTTGCAATCATCAGGCAATTAAAAGAACTCGATATGGAGATCGTCTTCTGTGGGACACAGACAGGAAAACAAGAAGACTATGAACAGATCCATGATATGCTTTCCGCTGGATCGATTATCGCTGATGATACCAATCCTGCCGAGATTGAGCGGTTTCTCATAGAGAAGAAGGTGGACATCATGGCCGGTGGAGTGAAAGAACGTGTTCTGGCCCATAAGCTCGGGGTAGGTTTTGTTGATCATAACCATGATCGGAAAGACTGCCTGGCAGGGTATGATGGAGCCATACATTTCGCTCACGAGGTGTATGTCACCTGCTGCTCTCCGGTCTGGAAACATATCCGAAAAACACCTTCATGGGGATGATGCTGATGTCACCTGAATCAAAAACCGTAAAAGAAGTAAACGAGAATCAATGTCAGATTTGCATGCCTTTAGGGGCCGTCATGGCTATGAAAGGTATTGAAGGATCTATGACTGTAGTCCACGGTTCACAGGGATGCAGTACCTATATGAGACTCTCGATGGTTGAACACTTTAATGAACCGGTTGATATCGCATCATCATCACTCAATGAAAAACAGACCATTTATGGTGGAGAAGAAAACCTGCGGAAAGGGCTTGATAATGTTATTCGAGTGTATCATCCTAGCGTAATTGGTGTTGTTACGACCTGCATGACAGAAACCATGGGTGAGGATATCAATCGGATGATTGATACATACCTGACCGACCGGAAATTGTATGATGTGGATATTATTCCGATTTCAACACCCAGTTATAGTGGAACCCATACCGAAGGATTCTGGACGGCAATCAGAGATATTATCGTATATTATTCAGGCCCTACGAAACCAAACGAATGTATCAATATCATTCTTCCTCAGGTGAGTCCGGCAGATACACGGGAAATAAAACGTATCCTAGACCTTATGGAAATCCAGTATATTCTGATGCCCGATATCTCCCAAACACTTGACAGGCCATTCAAAACCACGTATGAAAAAATCCCGCCAGGAGGAACGAAGAAAGAGAATATTGCCCGAATGAGTGGGGCCAGAGCATCCATTCAGTTTGGGTACAATTGCCCTGAAAATTTGTCACCCGGAACATACCTTGAGGAAGAATATGGCGTTCCGCTCTATAATCTGCCACTCCCGGTAGGTTTACAGAATATGGATACGTTTATTGAGACATTACGCTCGATAACCCATAAACAAGTACCAGATTCATTAATTCTCGAGCGAGGATGGCTCTGTGATGCTATGGCCGATTCACATAAATACATGGCTGAGGTTCATCCAGCAGTATACGGGGAACCTGAATTAGCATATGCCATATATTCTCTCTGTTTAGAGAATGGTTCAATTCCTGAAATTGTAGCGACGGGAACCAATTGTCAGGTTTTCCAAAAGCACCTACAGTCACTCATGAAACGGGAAAAACAAAGTTCAATAATATATGAGCAGGTTGATTTCTCAATCATAGAGGCTGAATCCATCAGGACCGGAGTTAATCTTGCTATCGGACACTCTGGAGGTAAGGTTTTGACAGAACGCCTGAATATTCCGGTAGTCCGTGTCGGATATCCGATTCATGACCGGGTCGGAGGCCAACGGATACTTACCGTTGGATATTCAGGAACTTTGTCTTTACTCGAACGAATGGTAAACGCCTACTTAGAGGAAAAATACCGGACCTACAGACAGCTCAGAAAAGCAGAATATTATGATAACGGAGGAATAATCCATGCAGAAACCTAAACAGCATATTTTTATTTGCACAAGTTCACGTGCAACCGGACAGGCTAAAGGATATTGTCATTCAAATGAAGGACTCGAAATCATGCAACGATTTATCGAAGAGATAGATGATCGAGAGATTGGTGGCGATGTCTTTTTAAGTAATACAGGATGTTTTGGCATGTGCGAAAAAGGACCAATAGTAGTCGTATATCCGGATAATGTCTGGTATGGATCAGTGTCTGCCGATGATGTTGAGGAAATTATGGATTCTCACATTGAAGGTGGACAGGTTGTCGAGCGTCTTCTCATTTGAAAGAGCATAGGGAAATTATGTTCTGTGAAATTGCTACGGTTCTTGGACCCGATGGAAGGAGCTCTACTCTGACTAAGCCAGGGACTGTAATCGTATACAGGCGAAATCAGGGAATATGGAATAAAGATCGTGAGTCATCATTTGCTCCTGATGAACATGAAAATTTAGCAAATCTTCGAAAGAAGATGCAGGATCTTATCTCCTTTTTAGGAGAGTGTAAGATCTTCGTTACGAAAACCGCTACAGGAGCATTATATTATGAGCTTATGAAAGCCGGTTTTAGTATCTTTGAAGTATCCGGAACACCAGATGAATTTCTGGAAGATGTTCTTATCGAAGAAGAAAAGGAACAGGTTATCAAATTAGCTCAGAAAAATGTAGCCATTCCTGGCCCATATGAACGATCTCCAGGAGAATATGTAGTATCGATAAAGGAAATTCAGGGAAAAATCCCCGGAGTAACCAGTAAACAGATATTAATGGATTTCATGAAAGCCGGAAATTTTTCTACCCTTGAAATTATCTGTGACCATATTCCCCCATGGATAGAAATGGAATCAGAGCAAAAAGGGTATCTGATTGAATCAGAAAAAATCCGGGTTAATGAAGTAAAGATGGTTGTAAAAAACCTAAAGGGTACATAATTTCTTTTCGAGCAGAATTAAGCGGTGGCAACACCACAATCTGAAGCAGATCAGGGTTGCCAGTTAGATGATATGAGAATTTATAACTGAATTCAAATCGATATTCATGAATAGTGTTTATCGACATACTTTGAACATTCTTAATTTTGAGTAGCTTCTGAGGATTGATCCCTCATCGGGTTTCTAAAAAATATAGTGGGTACTAAATTCATTATTCAGGAATGCCCCCATGAATGAATGATATTCGATTTAATAATTGGAGGTGGTTTCAGACATTGTGCATCCAGCTTTTTGACCCAATATAACAACCAATATTACGCCGAATCCATAGTACTCAAAAGTTGAAAAGACGGTCCCGTAATCTATTTTTGGTGATGAAAATCGAAGATTCTGAATCTTCATTTTTTTCCTGTAAAAACGATGTGTTCAACACAAACAAGGATGATATGGACAACTTACCGAATATTGATGACAAAAATTCGTAATGATATTACAGGTTGTAAATTAATTTAAAAATTAACTTAAATTAAATTATAAGCATATTTCGCAGAGTAATAACAATATCTTTATTGCCGGAAATATACAACAACAGATTACATGGATCACAT
>CAZEWE010000057.1:0-14791 GCA_964515765.1 uncultured Methanospirillum sp.
CCAAGGAATTAAATACCCGGTCATTCATACTACCCATCATGTCGAAATGGTACTGTTCCAAATGCGGACATATGTACAATGAAGCGGTTGGCGATGAAAAGCGTGGTATCCCTCCAAACACCCTGTTTAAAGATCTGGATCCCGGATGGGTCTGTCCCCGGTGCGGTTCAACAAAAGACAAGTTTACCGAAGTAGCAGGGTAAATCCACCGGCTTTCTCTTTTTTTGTATTGGAAGAAATTGCTGTCCATTTCAGAATAAGCAGATGTTCTCTGTCTGTATTTCAGGTCTTTTTAGATTTCACTCCTGAAAACCCGAATCTGACAGTTCGCTTTTGAAAAAATTAATTGGAAATCTTTAATAGAAAATCCATCCTTATTCAACATGCACGAAGTATCTGTTGTGATGTGGTTTTAGTATGAAACAGAGGATGAAACCCTATAAATGTGAAATTTGTGGGTATATTTATGATCCGGTGAGGGGCGAACCAAAGAATGGAATCCCCCCGGGAACTGCCTTTGAAGATCTTCCTGACACCTATGTCTGTCCGGTTTGTGGAAAAGCAAATATTACAAAGAAGGAATTTGTCGCCATGGAGGCACCCTCGGGAAGGTACCGGTGTGTCGCATGTGGATATCTGTATGATCCACAGAGAGGTGAGCCCAAGAATGGTATCAAACCTGGGACTGCCTTTGAGGATCTTCCTGACACGTATATCTGTCCGATCTGCGGTGTCTATGCCAAAGTCGGAAAGAACGAGTTTGTAGCAACCGAATAATCTGCCAGTTGATTGTCCGGTTATACCTTATCCATTTTTTATACACGATAAATAAACTGCCCGGTTTTTTGTCATCTCTCCTGCTTAGTTCTGATTTATCCCTGCCTGCCAATCAGGACGATAAAAATAAATTCTGAACATTCTTTCTCTATGTAAGGAGTCAGAACCCGTGTTTCGGATATGGCCGTCAGGGTTCTCAAATCCACAGGGCTATGATACAGGGAGTTTTGATGAGATTAAAAACAATAACCGGAATTGTTCTGCTGGCAATGCTTTGCATCGGAAGTGTATCTGCTCACCAGGAGATTGTTATCGGTGCTATAATTGATGAGAAAGGGGATGGCGCTTCATACGCATCAGGAATCGAAGCGGCAATCGACCTTGCAATCATTGATCTGAATGTGAGTTATGCACAATCAGGAATCGACACCTCCGTAACCTTAAAGAAAGCATTTACTGACGGGACCAGTGAGGGTGCTGCCCAGGCAGCAGAAGATCTGCTAGGTCAGGGAGTTCAGATTATTGTCGGGCCCACATCTTCAGAAGAAGTATCGGGAATCCTCCCAACCCTTACCCGTGAAGGGGTGGTGTCAGTAAATCCCTCATCAACGACAGCCCTTTCCCTCCCCGGTAATCTCCTGGTCAGGTTATGTCCGGATGATTCCGAGCTCCTGAAAGCTGCCCGGAAATACCATCAGATGAATAATGGTGATCAGGCACGAAAAACTGTTCTTCTTGCACGGGAAGACCTGTATGGAGGCGTAATCAGTGAGATTTTTTCATCGGACGAATTGATAGGAGAGCCGGTGATGTACCCTGCTCATACACAGGACTTTACCAGTACCCTTCAAACCCTTGATTCAGTTGTAACTCCCCTCATCGATGAGGTAGGAGAAGGAAATGTAACTATTATCGCTATCTCTTTCGACGAGATAGGTGATCTCCTTGCTCAGGCATCTGCATATCCCGGCCTGTGGAATGCACGGTGGGAAGGGATGGATGGGTCAGCATTACAATCAACCGTCATAGAAAATGAAACCGCAGCAGAATTTGCATATAAGACCGGTTTTATTGCACTTTCATTTAATATTGCACAGCCTCCCGCTTCTGATTACTGGCGGGTTTTTGATGCTGTTCAGGAAGCAAAAGGTGGAAATATTCCATCCATTTACGAAATTCTTCCTTATGATGAGACGCTTATGGCAGCATGGATAGTGCAGAACAACCCGAAGAGTTCTGATGAGATGCTCTATATTGCCGATAATTATGGGAAGTACTCATATGCTGCAACCGGATGGCTGAAACTGAATAAGAACAGCGACCGGGAATATGGGGATTATTATTTTTATACTGTGGAAAAATCTGACGATGGAAGGTATTTCTGGAAACCCACGTATGTTTATTCTTACGAAAATGATTTCATATTTTCGCTTCAAGGGGTACATAATACCTTTATGCAACGGTTCTCCGACATATAACCCCCATTTTTTTCGTACTTTCCTTTTCTTCTCACAGTGATATGGATATTTTCGCCCTGAAAATATTCATATACCCTTATGACATCTGTAAGTGTGAGAAATCATGTTCTGTCATCAATGTGGTGCTGAAGTATCCGAGGGTAGTAAATTCTGTGAGTCCTGTGGTGCACAGGTTAACCAGGATTTCGAGTACAAATACGAAGAAAAGCAGTCCGGGCAGACAACTCAGTATGCCACATCGGAAAATCAGAAAAACGCGGGCCTTGCAGCAATCGCTAGTTTTCTCTGGTCAGGGATGGGGCAGGTCTATAATGGCAACCTGCTCAAGGGGTTTGCTTTTCTCATTGGTGTTCTCATCGGTTCAATGATCATGGTAATACCCGGTATTATTATCTGGATCTTTGGTATTTATGATGCATATAAAACTGCAAACCAGATGAATAGCGGGGAAATACCCTTTGTTGAACACAGCATGGGTCAGATTATCATATTTGTCCTGGGAACGCTTGCAATCATTGTCATAGTCTTCATGATGGGTCTTGCCATGGTCGGGTTCTGAAAGGTGAAACGAAGAAGGAAAGGGGTGGTTATGGTATGAAACAGTATGTCATTCTGGTGTTAGTGAGTGTCTCTCTCGTATGGACTGGTTGTTCAGGCTGGGTCCCGACGCCCACTCCTGACCTGGATCAGCTGGAGGCAGAATACCGGGCTGATGAGTATGTCCTGTCTGAATATCATAACCTGACCGGACAGACAGATGCCGAGGTGGATCGTCTCATGCTGCAGGGACTTATGCTCTCACAATCTGGCAGGTATACAGAGTCCAGAGAGTATTTTTCAAAAGTCACCATAATGGCCCCTGATAATCCCGATGCCTGGTATTACCTGGGTATGAGTGAATACCGGCTGAATCAGTCAGAGGACGCGATGAAAGCCTTCAATAAATCCCTTGAAATCAATCCTGACTTTGCCTATGGATACTATGGTCTTTCTTTGGTCTATGCTCAGCAGGGGGAGATCTGGAAGCAATCCGACGCAATCTCTCGTGCTCTTGAGATAGAAGACAGACTCTCCAAATCTGACAACCAGGGCCCGTCTACCCCTGAAGAGATCTCTCAAAGAACACCCCTTCATGTAATCCTCGTGATTCTCGGGATTCTCTGTGCGGGACTCTGGATCGAAAGCCGAAAACGGTGAGCCCATCATGTATCATAATTATTCCACGGAGATGTGAATCATGAAACATCCAAAGCCAGATATATCCTGGGTGTTCTTCTTCGTTTTTCTATTTCTTCTTTCTTCTGTGTCACCAGTTTACGCACAAAGTGATTTTTGTCCAGGCTCAGTGACCATGGATGCATCGGCTTCATGCCTTGAATGTGCCCAGACAAAGACCTGTAACCAGGATGAACGGTGCATGAGGGCACAATGCTGTTTGTGCAGATGTTATCCCCAGTGTTGCTACAAGCAGCCTGATACTGACTGCTCCCGGTATTCCTGTTCATGTGATGATGGCGGATCTGTTCCCCCTGATGAAAATGGAGATGGGACATTTATCGTTCTTATTGGGACGCTGCTTGTTGGTGGGGGAATCGGAGCTGCAATTCTGAAGGCCCGGAATAAATCGTCTGCATCGGAGAAGAAGGATACACCTGAAAATAAAGACGATAAAAAAGAGAAGAAGGCAGTCAGGTATGTGCTGCAGTTATCGAAGGACACACTTCAGGTGTCTGTGGACAAATCAGACTCGTTTACCGTCACCGTCTGGAAACTTCTTGAGACCGGTGAGTATATCCAGCAGCCAGGGGCACCCATTCAGGTATCCGGCCCTTCAATACCCGGGCTTCTTGTCCAGCCCCTGACTGGCATGGGCACCCTTCAGGGAACGGTCTCGCTTTCAAAACCTGCACCTGTCACATCTGCTGACCTGACGATATCGGCATCAGCCGGAGGGATGACACAGAAAGCAACGGTGCATGTCACCATTCAGCAATCGCTCCAGATCGGATTTGAGTAGGGGGATGGATAGGGATGAAATTTACAAAACCAATCCCTTATCATGCCGAAACCAGATCACTCGGCCCGGTGAGCATGAAGATATGGTTTTTCCTTGCCGACAACAAGCGGGTAAAACTCAATCATGCATCAGCAGCTCTTACCCCAGGGACCGGTTGGGATGCACTTATTGACCTTGATACCCGGTTCATCCTGGATAACACAACCTTTCAGATCGATGCCTCCCTCAAAAGGTCGCTCCGGCTATCCGAATATCAGGCCCTGATTCTTTCAAAAAAGTCCATTCTCATCCAGAGCACACTCACCCCGGAAGGGTCTGTTCCTGGTATGGGCGTTCCGGTCCCGGTGGGTGGAGCACCGGTTATTGATCAGATAGATATCACGATCCCTGATATTCCGCCCCCCCGGCTCAGAACAGAAGTAGAGTATGTCGGGAAGGACGGATCAGATCATCCGATTGCACTCGTGAGAGCGACTGTCGAGCTCCCTTTTCCTTTCACCGAAGAGGAGATGACCGGGATCATCCAGGAGATCTCGATTGTTGTGACGGATGGGAAAACCACGGTCACAGAAGGCCCTGAAATCATTGATGGTGAGTATAAAAAGCGATCCATTACCGGGAATGCTCCTCCTGATGTGATGCAGAAATCCAGGGTCATCGTTACCGTCCGTGCGTCGGTAGCAGGTGTTTTACTGAGTGAGCAGATTCAGCTCACCTTTACACCCTCCCTTTCCTATATCCTGAACATTAAACCCTCACGAACTCTTTTCGTCACTGAAAAAGATCCTGCTGCTTTTCATGCAGAAGTCTTTTCTCAGGATGAAACCGGAACACTCCGGCAGGTGCCAGATAGCGAATTACGTCTGGATCTCCCGCCAGGCATATCTGAATTCCTCAAAATCTCCCCGCTCTCAGCTCATGGGGTATTGGATGTTGTCATAACACAGACCGGACCGACCGATCTGAAACAGGCAGCGATCTCCCTTAATGCCTCAGTTCATGATGATGCAGTTCCCCCACAGTCGATAACCATCAGCTTTGATGCCCCGGTGTCAGGGTCTATCGAGACCAGGTTTGAAGGTGATAAGAATGCCATCTCACCTTTTCTCACATCTGATCGTGCAGTCCTTCTGGTCCGGCTCAAAACGGACACACCTGCAGCACCTGTCTGGACCTTTGAACGGGCACAACCGGGAGGATGGCTTGATGAACCCAGCACGCCGGTTGATTATGGTGACGGATGGACGGCGGTTGCCCTGGAAGCGACCTCTCCTAACCCGGATTATACCGGTGATCCACCCGAATCAGAAGATATTATTGTTACCGCAACAACCGGGAAAACCAAATCAGGCCCTGTATCTGTACCCGTAGTGCTTCTGAAAAGACCAACAATCGAAGCAGATATGCACCAGATCACGCTGGTGAAAGGAACAAAGGATACGGTGAAGGTTCAGGTCTGGATTGAGCATGGCGGGTCTGAATCATGGACCTTTGTAATCGATCCTGATACATCACCGCTCAAACTGGTCAATGCAACCATTGCCGTTCTGGATGACACTCATGCAGAGATAACCGTGACAGAACAGGATTCCCCTGATGAGCACACTGAGGGGATGTATGACCAGGAGACTATCATCGTCACCGCATCACCCCGGTCAGGTGAGCTCTCATTCCCCCTGGAATGCCACATAACAGTCATCATCTCAAAAGAGGGCCTCTTCATCGATACTATCGCCAGACGGCACGATACTGGTATGTATCATGTTCCGGTGCCCAACTCACAGATGGATTCGTCTGCCCTTCTGGATTTTACATACCTGGTTCTTACCGAAGATAATCAGGTGGTTTCGGATGTTACTGCAATCACCGATCCGAATTCCCTGGATTTTACCATATTGGAGGAGGAAAAAACACCTTCATATAATGCAGCCAAGGGGTCAGGTCTTACCTTTGTATCCTCCGGAGTGAGACAACTCAATACCCCGTCAGCGATCTATTCGGTCTCGATGACCCGTCCTATCCCCTTTGACGGAACTTCAATTCCGGTCCGGTGCCGGGCAGCAGTGCATAACCATACAGGTCCTGAAGAGGCCGGGTATTGTGACTTTATTCTTGCTCTTGAGACTGATAATGTCAATCCTGGAAGTGCCAGCTGGGAGATTGAAGTCCGGCGGTGCGAACTCATCATCAACACGATGGCACCAGAGCAGGCACGGCCGGAGCTTCATGCCCTCCTTTCCAAACGAAAACAGGTCCTCGGGGTTGAAGGACTTGTTCAGCTCCGATGGATGATCTATAACCGTGCGTACCGGCTCTGTCTTGAAGAGGCACAGGATTACCTGGATGCAGCAAACCGGTATGATCAGATCATAGAGGTTCTGGAGTGGGTGAAATGGGCCGGTGATCTCGCCTTCAATGCTGCCCTTGGAACGGTGGTCGGCCCCTTTGGGGTGATTGCCATCAACCATGTGAAGGGGAAGATCCTGGGTGCTCTTGAAGCCTATCAGATGGGAACACCTCCGGAGGCTTTTATCAGTTTTGATGATATCAAGGGTATAACCGAAGGAAAACTTATCGATCCGGATCAACTGGCAAAACTCACCGGTGACCGGAAATGGCTTGCCTGGGGACTATTTGCCGGGTATCACTTCTTAAAAACCCTGGTTTATGGAGAACCCCCGAACAACACAGTGGTAGGAGCAGCCAAGGAGACCGCCCGCCAGCTGAGGGATGAGGTTATTGCAGACTGGCTGAACAGTTCGGTAAAAACTCATGGAGCAAAGCCGGTATCTGACATCATCAGGGGTGGAAAAGGAGAGGCCGACGGAAAGAAGAAACCTGATGTGACTCAGAAAAAACCCGTCCCAGAGGGAAAACCCGGAGATGAAACAGGAAAGGAGGATGGCAAAAAGAAGCCGGATGAAGTAGAGCCGAAGGAGACGCCTGGAAAAGAGAAGGAAGGACCGGAAGGGAAAGATAAACCGGAGAAGAAACCCGGTGATGAGAAGACTAAAGAAGGGAAGAAGACAGCAGATGAGAAAGTAAAAGATGCAACCTCCGAGTATGATCGGCTGAAATCCGAATATGATGCCATAAAGGACAAATCATCCAAAGAAGCGAAAGAAGCAGCGAAAAGTCTTGATAATGCACGACTGGCTGTGGAGAAGGCAAAGGCTGAGGCTGCCGCTGATAAGAATATCGCCGATTCTCAAAGGGAAGTGGATGCACAGGCGAAGCAGAAGTTTGAAGAAGGGAGGAATGAAGGCCGGAAAAAGGTGAACGAACTGAAAGATGCATGGGAGAATCTTCAGAAGAATCCCGATGACCCTGCTGCGAAAAAGCGGTTCTCCGATGTCTGCGAGAAGGTGCAAAAGGACAAGCATGCCATGCATGTTCTCAATGACGAGCCCCATAACCTTGACGGAAAAGCCAGAAAACCAGGTGAGGAAAGTCCGCTTCGACGAGACTTCAACGAACACTGGAAACAGACCTACGACAATGTGGACCGGAGAGTCAGGCAACGAATTGCTGACCAGCTCAATCAGAACCTGAAACCGGGTGAGAGGCCATATGGTCCGGATGATATCGAGATTGCAAAGATCACCAATGTGAAAGATACAAAGCCCAGAACCCCTGACCAGGAGAGCACGAAATCCACGTTTGACCGTGATGTCACCTACCGAAAGCCAAAGCAGCAGCTACGGATAGATCCCCATACCGGAAAGGCAGTCATAGATACGAAAACAGGACAGCCGGTGTATGACCCGGTCATCGATCCAAAGACCGGAAAACCCGAGATGGAGGATGTCAAAAGCACGAATGATCCTGTCCGTGATGCAGAAGGAAAGACTCGGAGGGAGAACGGAAAGCTTGTCGAACAGGAAGGAACCGGCTCACGGGATATCTACAACCAGGAATTCTACCGGGAGCGTCATGGAGAGTATCCGTATAAGACTGATGCCGGCGGGAAGGTTATCCAGGGTCCTGACGGGAAACCGGTCATTGATCAGGCACAATGCAATGAGTATGCCGAACATATGGATCAGACCGTTACCGACCGGTTCCATACCGATGCATACGGGGGTGGAAAGGAGGATATCGGCCCGGCTACACGGGGAGATATGAAAGGTAAGCCCTACAAGGATCTTGAAGCGACAACCCGGACGATGGAGACGAAGGTGTACGAGTGGTATGACCGGGCTGAAAAAGCAGGAGAATCAGGAGATCCAAAAGCAGCCGGGGCATATAAGGAGGAAGGGATGAGACAACTGACCAAGCAGTTCAAAAACCAGATTGAACCGGTTGTGAATAAATACAACGAACTTGCCGGGTATCCTGACCCGCCGGTTGCACGAATCCCGGAGAACGTCCGTGCCGGTGTTGAGATCATGAACCGGGTCGGAAAGGATGGATTTACCCCTGCCGACGCCGAAGCAGCTCTTGCCCATATGGGTGAGTCTCCCCGGAGTATCATTCAGAAGATGTCAGGAATCCTAGAGTCAGGACAGAAACATATGTCAGCAGGTCAGAAACAGCAGTTACACGACTATCTGAAGACCCTTCCGGATAGCTAGAGGTGCTCAATGACAACAAAAAAATGCCCGACATGCGGCGAAGAAAATACAAAAGGGGCGAAATTCTGCAGATCCTGTGGGGCTCCTCTTCAGACCGTATCACAATCTGCCAGTCCGGATGCTGCAGGAAGAACCGGGGATCCCATACAAAAAGCCACGGAGATCCTCGACACCGTCGCATCCACCGCTTCAAAGATAGAATCAACGGTGACAAAGGCCGCAAAGATTGGAACGGCTGCCCAGGAGATCTCACAGGTTGTCATCCGTCCACCAGCAGAATGGCAGGTTGTCGTCGGGGATATCCTACCCGCAGCAGGAGAGAGGATCGTGGAACAGGGGGTACACATGGCAGAACAGAAAGTACAGTACGCGGTACATCAGAAGATTTCCGACGTTCTTTCAGATACTCCGCCCTCCGGAAATCACGAGTCTGTCCGGCTAAAAAACCTCCCTGAAACCTTTGTTCCGGTTGAAAATTCTCCAAAAACCGGTGAAAAACATCTCTGCCCGTCCTGTAACCGTCCCATAAACCCGGGAGCGAAGTTCTGTAAAGAGTGCGGAGCCCCCATTCCGAACACAAAACTCCCACACCCGTTTCAGACGAATGAGATAGATCCAAATCTGCCCGTCTGCACATCCTGCATGACGCCCCTCTCACCTGAAGAGAAGTTTTGCAGGCACTGTGGAGAACCGGCAGGGCCATCTGCTCAAACTGACAGGAAAAGCTCTGCACCGGTCTGTCCCTCATGTGGGAAAGATCTGAAACCGGGTGCAAAATTCTGCAGACATTGTGGAACAAAAATCTGAACGGTATACATCAGAACACAGGTGATCGTATGACATTATGTCCTCATTGTGGATCAGATATCCCTCCTGACAGTGCATTCTGCCAGGATTGTGGAAAACCCGTATCGGCTGCTCAATCATCATCTCAGGACTCACTGGTCTGGACCGCCCAGATACCAGTGATTACCAGTTCGGTTGTCGTCAAACAACTGGGTATGGCTCTGGGCGGAGGGTTTCTTGTGGTTTTCATAATCATCCTGCTTACTTCTCCCGGAGCAGCGTTGTCTGTCGCCCCTATCCTGTTTGTTATTTGGCTTTTTTTATTCGGCCTGTCGCTGGGTATTGCCACAATATATCAGACAGCCACAAAGGGAGGGCCTGATGCACTCTTTGCCGTGACACCAGAAGGAATCGGCTATGCCGCAGGGGAGACCATGAAAAATGTCAATCGTTTAACCGCCATTGGTTCGGTTGCAGGCGGATCACTCTCCGGTCTTGGGGGAAGCATGATAAACATCTCCCGTGAGATGGATTCGATTAAGTGGGATGACATCAGGTCGATATCGTACCAGAACCGGGAACGGACCATCGTCGTATACCGAAAAATTCTGATCTCTCCCATCATGCTGGCCTGCACCAAAGAAAACTTCAGCCAGGTGAAAGATCTGATATCCCGGTATGCACCTCCGGGGACGATCAAAGGATAACAGTTATTCCCTATAGAGCACCCAGAGCAGAATCCGTGCACCAATATACCCGGCAAAAGCCAGAATCAGGGCAACTTCCATGTCCTGAAGAACCAGCGATCCAAAGAGCATACCGGCAAGGGCGACCAGACATACCACAAGGTACCGAAGTGTTGCCCACTGGATACCGAAATACCATGATCCTCTGATTTTCATATATCTGCATTCGCATGAGGCCGGTTAAATGTGATGGTAAAAAAGGGATGGGGGATTCGCGAATATACTGAACACGAGATCGGGGATTTTTGATTCTACCTCACTATCTTTGTTATCGGTATCTCCAGAATATCCTCAGCCCCGGCTGCTTTCAACTCTGGTATCAGGGTGTTTACGACACTCTTCAATACCACTGTCTCAAGGCTGAAATAATCGATGCCATGAAGTTTTGCAACCGTTGGTTTCTTTAATGCCGGAAGGGTCGCAACGATTGATTCAAGTGATGTTGCCGGAACATTCATCGAGATGAGAACCTTGTTCCTGGCGTCAATGACTCCCATGAGGAGTGTTACAATCTCTTCTATCTCCTTTCGTTTCACCGGATTTTCAAAACTTGCACTATTAGCGATGATGGTCGTGTATGACTCCATGATCTGCCCGATGATCTTCAGACCATTCTTCCGAAGGGTCGTTCCGGTCTCGGTCAGATCAACAACCACGTCCATAAGGTCAGGGACCTTGGCTTCACTGGCACCATATGACGGGAAGAGGCGGACAGGTATGTTTAGCTTTTCAAAGAATTCCTTGGTTAACTTTGGATATTCGGTGGTAATCCGGCTGTCAGGGCGTATTTCGCTGACCATTGAGATGGGCTCACTCTGGTGGACTGCGACGACAATTTTTACAATACCAGGCCCGGTTTTGCTGTAATTGAGTTGTGCCACCTCTTTTACCTGTGCCCCTGACTCATGGATCCAGTCAAGGCCTGATATTCCCATGTCGAAATATCCCATCTCAATATAAGTCGGTATCTCCTGGGGGCGTAATATTTTGACTTTTCCTATCCGTGGATCATTAATCGTGGGGTTATAATCACGGTCAGTTCTCCTGACTTCAAGGTCGGCTTCTTTAAAAAGCTGGAGGGTCTGTTCTTCAAGGCTCCCTTTTGGGAGTGCAATGTTAATCATAGAACAATAGAAGGAGGGGTATCAATTAAACCCTGACGGTTTGAATCTGCATAATATCTATTCTCTAAAGAACCAGCAGATAAGTGATGAGAAATATTTTTACATTGACAATGGATTTGTCAATGCCGGCTTGTTCCTCTTCTTCGAGAATAACGGTATGATATAAGAGAATAATGAGGCGTTACTACAATAGTCGGTTGAAGATAGATCTTATACAAATAGGTACTTAATATATCATTGAATGTATAATTAATTTACATTAAAGTGATGTTTCTATGAATATTAATATCGGGAGACCATATGAAGAGGCGATCCGGAGAATCATCGATAAGGGGTATGCAGGGAATCAGACCGAGGTAATACGCCAGGCAATTCTCGCATATGAAAAAATGCTCGAGGAAGAAGAGATGATGCTGGTCCATAAGGGAGTCTCCATTGAGATAGAGGAGATGCTGGCTGGCAGTACTCCTTTCTCCTCTCTTGAGGATATGAAGAAACTTCTGAAGAAGTGATCATAATGGAGATAGTTTTTGCAGCATCTGCAGTCAAGGAGTTTGAACGCCTCCCACGCGATCTCCAAATCCTCTTTCTCTCACATTTTGAGAAAATACAGTCCCTCCCACCCCGTCGTCACCTGAAATATGGCATCCCATATCATGTAGAGAATGTTACACGACAGGCACGGATCATCTATGAAATCCGGGAAAAAATACTGTATATCCTCCATTGCTTTGAAGATCATAAGGATTATGAGCAATGGTATAATTCGTACAGATGATTGTTCTGGAGATGAGTCTGTCGGTGAGGGAGATGATTTGTCATCTGTCACATACTCCTGCATTAGAATGAGAACCGTGACGATGGGTAAATTGATGGATTTTTGAAAGAGAGGTTCTTGATGTTCTTCTGGTGAAGACGTTTTTGGTTTGTTTCGGGTGACATACGGGCTTAAATGGGTATTGTGAGGATAAATCTGATGTTATCCGGCAATGGATGGTTGAAGATAGATGGCCTCTTTTGCCTTGTATTAAAAAATGAACAGATTTAAACATCTTCTGATCATACTGTAGGAGTATACTTCATATCTTTGCAATAGGGAGATGAAAACGATAGCATGATTACGATTAATTTTGACGATAAGGGATTAGTTCCGGTTATTGCACAGGACAAAGCAACAAAAGATGTACTGATGCTTGCATATGCCAATAAGGAGGCTGTTGACCTGACCCAGTCAACCGGGTATGCCCACTATTACAGCAGAAGCCGGAACAAACTCTGGAAGAAGGGAGAGGAATCCGGTCACCTTCAGAAGGTTCATGCAATCCTGGTTGATTGTGATGAAGATGCAGTCATCTACCTGGTGGATCAGCTCACGGCAGCGTGTCACACCGGATACCGGTCATGTTTTTACCGCAGGCTTGACGGGACAATCTCCGGAGAACGGATGTTTGATCCTGATGAGGTTTACAAGAAAAAAGAATAAATTCTTTAAAATCTTTGGTGAATATTAAAGGAACACAGAATCAACTTCTTTTTTTATTAATTTGCGACCTGCATCGGCGATACATCTCTTCCAATGATGCAGTATTCCAGACATGAACCTTGTCAGATGCAATACCGGATTCTTTTGTGAACGTTTTTGCAATGACCAGATAGTGCCTGTCACGAAATTCAGGGTGGTATGAAAGAAAAACGTTACTTTTTACCAGAAGATTTGCATATACTTTTTCTGTATTCACCTTTTCCTGCCATTTCACCTCACAAAATAAAACATCTGTATCACTGAAGGCGATAAGATCAATCTCATGCTCTTTCATCCACCATCGTGAGCAGGAGTGGAACCTGAAGGGAAGCAGCCCGGATGCATTAAACTTCCATAACAGATCCTCTATGCACCCCTCAAATTTTCTTCCGATATATGTCTGAAGAGTTGGCTTTACCTCCTGAACACAAAGGGTTCTTCCATTACCCATTTCAATTGATTTCACATAAGGATAGACGTATCTGAACCAGAACGCAAAATAATTGTCAGATAAGAAATATTGTCCTTTTTTACTTTTTAATGGTTCTCCTGCAGGAATCTCCCTGATTATGAGCTGGAGGTTCATGAGTACCTGGAGATATTTCGAGACGGTAGCCCGTTCTAGTCCTGTCATCTGGGATATTTTTGACGGCGTTGTATTTCCTTCTGCAATTGAACGAAGGATTGAGAAATAATATCGGGGTTCTGATACCTCTGACATGAGAATAAATTCTGTATCCCGGAACAGTATCGAGTCTTCTGACAGAATTCTGGAGATAATATTCTCATAAATGTCTTTATTCCTTTCCGCTTTTAATATATATGCCGGGGTTCCCCCAAATACTGCATAATGCTTTACTGCTGTGTTAAAGTCTGGAAAATGTTCCAGAATGTCCGTGAATCGTAATGGCTTTATGATATATTGTCCGGTTCTTCTTCCAAACAGAGGACTTTCGTATCTCATGGTCATTTCTTCCATCATACTGATTGAGGAACCACATATTATCAGGAACAGATGTGAATCCTTAAGCCATGTGTCCCAATGGTACTGAATTACTGACAATAGGGAAGGCTCCTCATTCACCAGGTATGGAAACTCATCACATGCAATGATCACCCGTTTGTCTTTATGTGACCTGATATAGGAGAAAATGGCATCCCAGTCCGGAAAAACCACAGATGAAAGATGCATATCCCCAAAAAATGCGGTAAGTTCTGAGGAAAATTGTTTCAGTTGTAACTCTTTTGTCTCTTCTCGTGCGAGAATTCGAACACCTGTGTTTTTTATGATAAACTGGTCGATTAGTTCAGATTTGCCAACACGTCTTCGTCCATATACAATAATGAACTCTGCATTATTGTCATCAAACCGTTGCTGAAGTGATGTGAGTTCAGCCTCACGGTTAAGAAACATATCGTATACTACACGGTTGAAGATAATAAATATGTTACTTCAAAGTATGTTACTCTGGAGTAACATACGATGAAGTAGTTTACCGTACGAATTTTCAAGGTTTATATGAGGGTCCCGCCATTGGTTAATAATTCAGGTATATAATGGGTATCGAACTGATAAATATGAGAACCATGACTCCATTCATACTGGTATTCTGGATACTCACATGATATATCTCTGAAAAAACCCCTTTTCCAGGTAATATTTCAACAAAAAATAATGCCCATTCTAACCAACACTGTATATGAACCGGACGATCCCCGGAACTCTGGGTCTCATATGTGGAACCATCGCCATTCTGGTTGGAATAT
>CAZEWE010000058.1:0-14567 GCA_964515765.1 uncultured Methanospirillum sp.
ATCGGGGGATGGATACGGGCAGATAATATCACCCGTCTTGCCATGCAGGAGGGTATCCTCTCTCTGGTTGTTCAGATACCCCCCCGGACATCACACATAACGACCGAGGGGGATTATCTGCTTAAGACGCGGGAATTTCGTAATATGTCCGGATTGTCAGGGGAGGGAGTCAGGGTCGGGGTTATCTCTGACGGGGTTGACGGTCTTTTTGACCTCAGAAGACTCGGAGAACTTCCGGATGTTGAAGTCATATCTGATACGGTAGGGGGTGATGAAGGTCTTGCCATGCTGCAGATTATTCATGATATTGCTCCGAATGCAACCCTTCTCTTTCATGACCGGGGATCAAGCCAGATAGAATTTGTCCGTGCCCTGGATCAGCTGATTATCCATGGCTGCACGATAATCTGCGATGATATCACCTATGTGGAACCCTTTTTCGAGGATGGGTATATCAGTCAGAATATTATCGACCGGGTTCTCTCGTATAATGTTCTGTATATTACTGCTGCAGGAAATTTTGCAAAGGAACACTATCAGGCCCCTTTTCACGGATATGAGGATCAGGGATACTTGTGGCAGGACTTTCAGGGATCATCCGGACGTGATATGAAGTTCATCGTTCCATCCGGACTTGCCGGTCATGTCATCCTGCAATGGGACGACCGGTTCGGCTCATCTGCCAATAATTATGATCTCTTCCTGTATGATGACTCAGGACGGGAGATAGCGAGAAGTGTAAACCTTCAGGACGGAGATGACGATCCCATGGAGTGGGTCAGGTTTGTAAATTCTGCTGACCGCCCACGGGAGTTTTCTGTGAAGGTTGTCCAGGCAGCAGCAGAGGATGCTCTTTTAGAGATCTATGTCCTTCCCCTTTCTGGCAGATCGGTTGAGCTTGATCCTTATACTCCTGAAGATTCTGTGTTTGGGCAGCAGGCGGTAAAACAAGCCCTGGTTGTGGGAGCTGCGGCACCGGGCGCGAAAAACATCACCGTTCAGGAGTATTCCTCCCGTGGCCCGGCCCTTATCAGATATCCAGAATATGAACTCAGAAAGAAGCCTGACCTTGTAGCGCCGGATCACATCACGGTTCTGACCGGTTCAATGCAGCAGGCGGTCTTTACCGGAACCAGTGCAGCCGCCCCTCATATCGCGGGTCTTGCCGCACTTATCATGAGCGGGTCTCCGGGCATCAAAGAGAGCGAAGTCAGGAAGATAATTCTGAATGCAACAGGCACCTCTCCTGATGAATGGAATGCTTCGTATGGCCGGGGCATGCCGCTCGCATCAAACCTGTCTATTCCAGAAAATACGACTCGTGCAATCTGGTATCCGGTAATGAACGGGTGCAGTTTTGAGCCACGAAGTAATGATGTGGCAGAGAAAATTTTCCTCTATCCTGGTTGGAATATGGTCTCTATACCCTATCCGCTTGCCAGGGGGAATGAAACCGCACGGATATTTGAATCGGTTCAGACGGCATGTCATTCTATCTGGCGCTATAATCCGGCTGGAGGGTTCTGGACTGCGGTTCGTCCTGATGACCATCTTCTTCAGATGGATGTGGTCTGGGTGTACTCAGAACTTGAGGCCGGTATCAATCTGCATTTTGATACAACCGGGGCCAACCAGACTGTGAAACAGCTTCATCCGGGGTGGAATCCGGTCGGGGTGCCGGGTCGGGAAAGTATCACCGCTCGCGACCTTCTCTCGCCGCTTACTGATGCATGGACCACGGTTTTGGTATTTGACTCCAAGACCCAGGAATTCAGGCCCTCTATTATAAATGGCGGATCAGGGACATATTCCCCATCGCGATTATTATATCCATCAGAGGGATGGTGGATCTATATGAACCGGCCTGGAATTATGTTTCCCGGGTGCTGACAAATCAGAGGGTTTTTGTCTCCCTGATACAGATGATGAAGTACTCGGGCAGTATACATGGTGGGGCTTAACTTGGGATGCCTGAATATGAGCGGATGCTGTTTAAAACCAATGGTGATGGGGTTCATTGGTATTCTCTTATTGTGTGGGCTCATAAGTCCGGTTCTGGGCGCTGATGATGATGTGCGTCTTATCGTGTATGCCGCTCCAAATGAAACCGGCGGATATGAACCGGTTCCTCCTGATGTCCCGCTTCCGGAGAATGTCACCTATTCTCTGCGGTCTCCTCTTCTTGGTTTTGTCACGGTAGATACCGACCAGAATGAGACCGAATATATCACAAATGAACTGTTAAACCTGCCCTGGGTTCATGAGATTGAGCATGACGCACAGCGCAAGTCTGGTTCTGTCACCAAAGATGAGCTTATCACCAACAGTTCTCCTGATCAGTGGGCCCTTGTCAGGACCGGTGTGGATTCCGTGCGTAGGTCCGGACTGAACACATCTGTTTCGAGAGTTGCGGTCATTAATACCGGTGCTGATATCACACATCCGGATGCCGGCACCTTTGACCGGGGGTATGACTGGGCTGGTCAGGACAGCAGACCTGAAGATACGGATGGATACGGGACTGCTCTCTGTGGGATTATCTCCCTGATTGCCGGTAATGGCTCTCAAAATACGACGAACTCTTCACTCGTGCTCATCCCTGAACGAATCGGGGCAACGGGGGATGATCTGTTTGCTTCCCGTTCTGCTCTTGCCATTGCCCATGCAACTGATGCCGGTGCTGATATCATCCTGATGGGATATGGCGGGACTGAACCCTCTCATGCCGAAGACCGGGCCATTGCCTATGCCAGGGAACATGGGGTTCTTCTTATCGCACCAGCTGGTGATGAGGATTCCAATACCATGCATTATCCCTCTGATCATTTTGACGTTATTTCCGTCGGATCAGTTGCAAAAACGGACGGGTTGTCATACTTTTCCAATTACGGGATTTATAACGAACTTGTTGCACCGGGTGAGGATATTATCACACCATGTCTGAACCGATCCTATTGCCGGGGAACAGGGACAGGTTTTGCCGCAGCTGAGGTTGTGGGAGTTGCTGCACTCATAAAGAATGAGTATCCGGGACTGAGTTCATTTGAGATACGCAATCTTCTGCAGTCATCAGCAACAGACCTTGGCAGAACCGGTCGGGATATTTACTATGGATATGGCCTCCTGAATGCTCCGGCTGCCATGAAAGCAGCAGAGGATCTGACATTACAGAAGACGCTTATCGCATTTAATTCGGGGAACAGTTCTCGTGAGATGAGACGAGCCTTTGGTTCAGGAAATTCAACTCTTCATGAGCTGCACCTGGTACAGGGCTGGAACTTTATCTCAATCCCTGCCCCGCTCCGATCACAGAAGACCTGTCGTGATCTCTTCTCAAAGGTCAACACTGATGGTCATACCATCTGGACATATAAAGAGGAAGGAGGATGGATGCCACAAAATCCAGAAATATCCCCGGTGCCTCTGGATGGTCTCCTGGTGTACTCAGATTCACCAGCATCTGTGCCCCTTGTTCTCAATATGAACTCGAACGTTACAAAAACTGTTGAAAAAGGATGGAACCTTGCCGGGTCACCGTTCCTGAAAGAGATCAATGCCCGTGACCTTCTCTCCTCCAATGAATCTTCCTGGGCAAGTATTCTTCCCTTTAATGTATCCACACAGCAGTATGATCCTGCTATTATCAGTGGAGCAGAGGGTAAATTCTCGGATACACGGAATATCTCCCCCTTTACCTCGTTCTGGATCTTCATGGACACGAACGGAACGTTTATCCGGTCATCAGGGGTATAAAATATTTGATCTGCAGGAGAATTGAGCACAATGGTCCAGCTCGGTGAACGGTTTTTATATGCGTTTGAGATAACCGGAGCATGCATCATCGGCCTGATATTTGTTGGTATGGCCGTTACATCAGAATCGGCTGACATGGCCTGGAAACTGGTGATTGCAGCAGTCCTGTGTTTTTGTATCGCCCTGTTCTTTGGGGTGATGTATATAACGAATAATAAGGAACGAGAGAAAAGAAAGTTCAAAATGTGATCTTAATCTGAAAAAAAAAGATTAGATGATGATTGCTGCAGATGTCTTATCTTTTTCTTCGTCGAAATCGACAACAACTGCCTCAGTGGTCAGGAGCATTCCTGCAATTGATGCTGCATTCTGAAGACCGGATCTGACAACCTTAGTCGGGTCAAGGACTCCTGCCTGGAGAAGGTCTTCATATGAGTCGGTCTTTGCATTGTATCCATAGGTCTCGCTTGGATTGTTCCGGATCATAGCGATAACTTCTGCTCCCTCGCGACCTGCATTGTCTGCAATCTGACGGAGTGGTTCTTCAAGAGAACGCTTTACAATGTTGACACCGATCATCTGTTCTGGGTCAGCCTTCAGGGCGTCAAGTGCCTTGGTTGCACGGAAGAGGGTAACTCCACCACCGGCGACATAGCCTTCCTCTACTGCTGCCTTGGTTGCGTTGAGTGCGTCATCAATACGCATCTTCTTTTCCTTGACCTCGGTCTCGGTTGCAGCCCCTGCCTTGATAACCGCGACACCGCCGGAGAGTTTTGCAAGACGGCTCTGAAGGGTGGTCTTGTCGTACTTCTTCTCGGTGATATTGAGCTGGGACTCAATCAGTTTCTTGCGGGTTTCAATATCTGATTTTGTACCCTTACCGCCTACGATGGTGGTCTTGTCCTGATCGACCTTGATGGTCCGTGCCTGGCCAAGCATGTCAAGAGTGACGTCCTCGATAGCAAGGTTGCGTTCTTCACTGATGACCGTTCCACCGGTGAGGATTGCTATGTCCTGGAGAACTTCCTTTCTGACATCTCCGAATTCCGGTGCCTTGACTGCACAGACTTTGATGGCTCCGCGGATGATGTTCAGGATAAGGGCGGTCTGGGCTTCTCCGTCAACATCGTCAGCGATGATAAGGAGTGACTTTCCGGTCTGGGCGATCATCTCAAGGACCGGGATTAATGTCTTCAGGCTTGAGATCTTCCGGTCGGTGATGAGAATGTATGGCTCTTCAAATTCAACAACACGGCGTTCCTGGTCGGTGACCATGTAGGGTGAGATATATCCGCGGTCAAACTGCATACCCTCGACATGTTCAAGGCTGGTCTCAAGGGTCTTTGAGTTCTCAACAGTGATGACACCATTGTATCCGACCTTGTCCATAGCCTCAGAAATCAGGTTACCGATCTCTTCGTCATTGTTTGCGGAAATGATAGCAATGCGGTTAATGGTTTCCTTATCTTTAACTTCAATGCTCTTTGCCTTGATGGACGCGACTGCAGTATCAACCGCTTTCATGATACCCTTCTTGATCTCAATTGGGTTTGCACCGGCGGTAATATTCTTGATACCCTCGGTGATCATGGACTGTGCAAGCACAGTTGCGGTAGTAGTTCCATCTCCGGTGGTGTCCTGGGTCTTGGAAGCGACTTCCTTGATGAGTTTTGCACCAACATTCTCGAACTTGTCCTTGAGTTCGATCTCTTTTGCAATGGTTACTCCGTCGTTTGTGACGACCGGGCCGCCTGCCTTGTCAAGAACAACGTATCTTCCCTTTGGTCCGAGGGTGATCTTTACGGTATTGGCTACTTTATTAACGCCGTCAAGAAGTGCATGGCGGGCGTTTTCATTGAACATGAGTTGTTTTGCTGACATGAATGACACCTAGTTCATTTTTGCAACGATATTCTTGAACTCGACAATAACATAGTCTTCCTTGTCAAGCTCAACCTCTTCCTGGCTGTATCCACCATAGAGAATGATATCTCCTGGCTTGATGGGGAGTTCCTTTCCATCTTCGAATGTTCCGACGGCGATTACTTCTCCCTGTTTCTTCTTTTCCTTTGCAGATTCAGGGATGTAAATGCCTCCCTTGGTCTTCTCTTCCTGTTTATATGGTTTAATCAGGACACGTGGTCCGATTGGTGTAATTGCCATTCGTTAAACTCCTTTGAAATGCAATATGCACATAATTGTTGATTAAAAATTCTATATATAATTTTCTGATTCATTCGGAATCATATCAATAATATTGATATGATCTCAACTATAACCTGATTGTATCTCATCTATGCAGAAGCGGCTTATCCTTCAAAACCTACCCCGTCCACACACAAGAGATCTGATTGAAGAGACCTACTGGCTTTGTGATACCCTTGGCCTTTCTTCTGGGAGAGACCTCGATAACCTCTCAACGCAGATTATTCTGAAAATACTACAGCATTCATCTGATTATTCCGGGATCTCTTCAGATGAGCTCGGGGCTCTCCTTGAGATATCGCAGGGCAGAGTCAATCATCACCTGAGAAATCTGTCGCGATCCGGGATGGTATACCGGGACCGCCGTCTGATACATCTGCGGGGAAGGAGTCTTCGTGATTCAATCAGGGAGATACGCCGGGATGCGAACCGGATATTCGACGAACTGGAATCTGTTGCAGATGAGATTGATGGCCTGATAGGCGTTCCAGAGAGATCTGAAGAAAAAGCCCTGGTACTTAGAAAAATGTCCGGAATTATGATTCAAAATAAGTAATAATCTTTCATTCTTCGTTTTCTGTTCCATTGAGCATCTGGTTCAGGTTGTCTCTCATATTTTTTGTATGGGTTCCTTCCCAGTACTGACGGTTACATACCGGGCAGTACACAAGCGGGGTGTCTTCCGGAATCGGGCCATTGGGCTGACCGGGGGCTGCTCCTTCCTGTAACAGGGCGTTACATCGTGAACACCTGGTCAGTCTTATCTCCGGATTGATAAGGCCTGATTCGACAAGTTGTCTGATCTGTCCGGCAAGATCAGATGAAACCAGACGGATTGCCGTACCCTCCCCCCGACGTGCGAGTTCTGCATCCTGGGTCAGAATGTACCTCTTCTCCTTCCCGGCTATCTGCAATATGTCTGTATCTTCCCGGGGATTTCCTGATGGCAGGTCATTTGCACTTCTGCAGTCATATCCCATAAAACGGAGATATTTGCATAATGATCCTGCCATCCGATCGCACAAAAAAGAGTGATCCTGATCCCGGGTCATATTCGTGTGATGATCCCGGTCTCTTTCCCACAGTGGGCACATGCACCATGATGCAGGTGAATCGGCCCGACTGAATATCCTGACCGGCCAATCAGGAGGTTATTGCAATGGGGGCACCATGTCTGTTCATATTCATGTCCGGGAACATTGCCCAGGTAGGGATACCGGAGTCCTTTCTCTTTTGCCAGATGGAAGGCACGTTCAAGGGTTCTGACCGGGGTTGCCGGTGTCTCCTGCATCTGAAAATCAGGATGAAACCTGGTGAAGTGAACGGGTGTATCAGGTCCGAGATTATCAATCACCCATGAGACGAGTTTTCCGGTCTCTTCAAGGGAATCGTTCAGACCTGGAATCATAAGATGGACGACCTCGATGTGAAGCCCCAGTTCTTTTGCACGGATGGTGGTATTAAGAACCGGCTCCAGCCGGGCTCTGCATACTTTATGATAGAAATCTTCTGTAAATGCCTTGATGTCAACACGCCAGGCATCCAGGTCAGGAGCAAGATCAGTCAGTGCATCTTCGGTCATGTATCCATTTGTAACATAGACTGTCTTGAGGCCCTGCTTATGAGCGAGCCGTGCCATGTCCTGTGTATACTCAAACCAGATGGTTGGTTCGTTGTACGTCCAGGATATTGATGATGATCCTGATGCGATGGCCCTTTTTACCCCTTCTTCAGGAGAGAGTGTCTTTTGCCGGATAGTATCAAAACTGGCGTGAGAGATATGCCAGTTCTGGCAATGGCTGCAGGAGAAGTTACATCCAACTCCTCCGAGAGAATAAGAGAGTGTTCCGGGGAGAAAATGATACAGCGGTTTTTTTTCAATGGGATCAACGGCCTCAGATGATACGCGTCCATAAGTTTCTGCTATCAGCTCGCCACGTATGGACCTCCTGACCCCGCATATACCGGTTTTCGTATCAGCAATCTTGCAATGATGATTACACAGATTGCAATGCATGATACCCGCATCATCACGGGAATAGTGTCGCGCTTCCATGATTACCCTAATACTGAGAAGAAAGCTGGTGGTTAGTTTATAAATGAAGTACTTGTGCTGAATAACCTATATGGTTTCGATCAGGTAACGTATGAGGTTGAATGCCTACTATCGTGCTCTCACTGGGCGGGTCTATTCTTCTTCCTGAAATAGATCGTCCGAATATCAAACCCTATATCTCTGTTTTGACCCGAATTTCTGCAAACCATCGTCTTTTTGTTGTTGTTGGCGGGGGTGGAACTGCCCGTCAGTATATCTCTCTTGCACGATCCTTTAAGGCTGATGAAGCGTTTTCAGATGAACTCGGAATCATGGTAACACGGCTCAATGCAACACTTCTTGTCGGCGCACTCGGACAGGCTGCATACCCCTGTGTTGTTACCAGTCATACTGAAGCACTCTGCGCTGCTGAAACCGGTAAGATTGTAGTGATGGGGGGTATCACACCTGGACAGACAACTGATGCGGTGGCTGCGGTGCTTGCTGAGCGGGTGGGGGCAGATCTCTTCATCAACCTGACCGCAGTTGATGGGATTTATTCGGCCGATCCACGCAAAGATGCCTCTGCAAAACGCTTTGATACGATGACTCCTGCTGAACTTTTAGATGTGGTCATCGGTCAGCAGGCGGTGGCGGGAGTCAATACTGTGATGGATATTGTGGCCGTGAAGATGGTTGAGAGATGCGGTATACCCCTCCTGGTGATGGATGGACGTGATCCCACTCTCCTTGAATCAACCCTTGAAACAGGTAGATTTGTCGGAACGCTTGTTACCGGGACTGGAAAAAATCCATTCCCTCTCAAAAAATAAAAAGCAAGGGTATAAATGGTACCGGGATCAACATATGTCCCGCACGGGGTAATAGGGTAGCCTGGTCCATCCTAGAGCGTTTGGGACGCTTTGACCGCAGTTCGAATCTGCGTTACCCCATCTTCTTTTATGACTGATTTAGACTCTGATTGTATTCTTTCACGTCTGCGGTCACGATATGATCTCTCAAAAAGCAGGGATGAATTTCTGCATTTCAGAAATCCGTATGAAACATTGATTGCTACTATCCTCTCTGCACAGACAACTGACCGGTGCGTAAACATGGTCACGAGGGAACTTTTTGAGCAATATCCTGATGCTATGGCCCTTTCCCTGGCTGACATTGAAGATGTGGAGAGGATCATCCACCCGACCGGATTTTTTCATGCCAAGGCCAAAAATATCATTGCGGCATCACAGATGGTCATGACAGAATTTGGGGGCGTGGTGCCTGATCAGATGGATGACCTGATCCGGTTACCCGGAGTCGGAAGAAAGACGGCAAATATCGTTCTTGATCATGCATTCTCCAAAACGGTTGGCATTGCTGTAGATACGCATGTCAGAAGAGTGTCCATGCGCCTTGGACTGACAGATGAGAGTGACCCAAACCGGATAGAAATGGATCTGGTACGTTTTTTTCCAAAAGAAAACTGGGCAGAAATTAATGGTCTTTTTATCCTGCATGGGCGAAGAGTCTGCACTGCACGAAAACCTGCCTGTGATGGATGTGACCTTGCTGACCTGTGCAGGTATGCATTATCAGATAAGAACTGAACTCTTTTCCGCTAAGGAATCCTGGTAACTATTCGGTTTCTTTGGGTGTATTTTCCCAGGAAGAGAATACCGTTCGTTAAAAATTTATCAAAATTTTAAAAACAGATGGACCGAGCGGGAATTGAACCCGCGGCCTCTACCATGCCAAGGTAGCGATCTCCCACTGATCTACCGGCCCGCCTTATTAGGTTGCAACTTCTCACATATATATTCATCCTTTTATGTTCGGATGATGGTTTTTTTATCTGAACTGTCTTCTTTTCATCCTGAAAGAATTTTGATTCATGAGAACCAATAGATACGCCTCATACATGCTTGGAATAATTGGTGGAACTTCATTACTGGACTATAAAGGTTCAGAATTTTCAAAATTTGAACAACATACTCCCTATGGAACGAGTGAATTATTCAAAGGTGAAGGATTTCTCCTTCTTCTCAGACATCAGAACCGGTGTGCTCCCCACATTATTCCATATCGCTCCCATATTGCAGCGCTCAAACTTGCCGGCGCAGACCGCATCATTGCTCTTGGCTCGACCGGATCATTAAAAGAACATATCCCGCCTGGTTCACGGGTAATTCCTGATGATTTTATCTGCCTGACACCCGTCCCGACCATAATGAATCATTCCATTGATCATGTCAATCCTGAGTTTGATTCTGATCTCCGTACCATTCTGGAAAAACTCTCTCCTGATGCAATCCCGAAGGGAACCTACATTCAGACTCGCGGACCGCGGCTGGAGAGTAAAGCAGAGATTTCATGGATGAAGAATAACGCAGACATTGTCGGGATGACTATTGGGAGTGAACTGACCGTTGCAGCCGAAATGGGACTACCTTTTGCAGCCATATGCACTGTTGATAATTATGCCAATGGAATATGCGATGCAGAAATCACCTATGATTCCATCATCAGCATGGTTCGGGAAAATCAGGATAAAGCCCTGGATTTGTTAGGCCGGATTATCAGATCGGTTTCTTAAAGTTTAATGCCCCATGTAACAAACCATCCCGTAGGAAGCAGATGGTTTTAATCATTTAGCAGAGTATCTAATGTTGCCCATAGTATCTTCAGGTGATTCGATCTGGCTGTCATCACAATCCTGACTATTGGAGATCCCAAGCAGTTTTCGTTTATAACCCGGTTATTCTCAGAGAACGGGGCGAAGATATCCATTAGCGCAGCCTCTGATGTGAAGGACACCATCAATAAATTACAGACTGCTCATTATGATGTAGTCATCGGGGATTTTGATTTAGGAAAAGAAAATGGTCTGGATTTCATCGCGAAGGTAAAAAAACACATACAATACAGTCCGGTAACAATATTCTCCGGGAACCAGGCACCTGCGGTGGTAAAAGAAGCAGTTAAGGCCGGAATAGATTATTTTTACCTGCAGAATGATGAAACCGATCTGGAAACTCTCCGGCTGAATACGTTTATCAGACAGACCGTCAGGCAGAAGCAGGGAGAAGAGGCGCTCCATTATGCAGATACCAACTTCAGGACCATAGTAGAAGCAACTGATGATTCAATCTACATGGTAGATCGCCATTTCCGGTATCTGTTCATCAATAGTCCCCACCAGAAACGACTCGGCATTTATGGAGAAAATTACGAGTCAAAGATGTACAAGGATCTCCATACTGAAGAGGAGACTCAGCGTTTCGTTCATTCTCTAAACCAGGTAATCACGCATAACAATTATTTTTCTGAGGAGTATGAGAAAGAAGGCAGATTTTACAACCGAAAGTTCATACCTGTCCGCTACCAGACCTCGCAGCAGACGTTAGCGGTGACAGTCGTCTCAATTGACATTACCGACCGCGTCCGGCTTGAAGATGAGGTAGCCAGGGGAGCATCACTGGTTACAGCAACGTTCGAGTCCACGTCTGATGGTATCTTTGTGGTTGACCGGGTCGGGAAGATCATCAATTATAACCAGAAGTTCCTTGACATGTGGTTTGTTCCTGAATCGGTCATCGAGGAACGGGATGAAGAGGTATTGTTAGCCTATCTTGAGGACCAGCTTGAGGATCGGGATTCTTTCATTGAAAAGATCAATTATCTGAAGACTCATCCGGAAAAGGAAGCTTTTGATGTTCTGGAGTTTCGGGACGGCCGGGTATTTGAGCGCAATACACTCCCGCAACGTATTGGCGGAACAATCATCGGCAGGGTCTGGACTTTTAAGGATGTAACCGAACAGAGAAAGACCCTCTCTACACTCCAGGTCACTCAGGCAAATTACCGGAGCGTTGTTGAGTCCACCGGTGATTCCATCTACATGGTTGACCGTGAAGGCTGTTACCTTTTCATGAACTCGTATCACCGGAACAAACTCGGAGATATTGCTGACAAATATCTTGAGAAACGGATGCGGGTCATGCTCCCTCCTGGTGAGGATCAGCGGTTTGACCAGGCACTAAACAGGGTGGTTTCAACAAAGAGGCAGATCCAGGACGAGTTTCACTGGCTTTCAAAGGATTATATCCGGCGGTTTACCCCGGTAAAGGATGATGAATCTGAAGAAATCAGGGCAGTCACCGTGGTACTGACAGATATTTCTGACTGGAAAGCCGCAGAGCAGGAGGTAAAAAATAATGAGGAACGGCTCAAGATCCTCTTTGATTATGCTCCGGAAGCCTACCTCCTGACAGATATCAAAGGGACCTTTATCGAATCCAACCGGGCAGCAACAGAACTAACCGGCTATTCTCCTGATGATCTGAAAGGACGGAACATTTTCACGATGGGTCTTATTGGGTCGATGCATATCACCAAGACTGCTGTTCTCTTTGCAAAAAATGCCCTGGGCCGGCCAACCGGTCCTGATGAGGTTCATATCAGTAGAAAAGATGGGAAGGTTCTCTATGCCGAGGTAATGACCTATCCCATCCGTATAAGAACCCAGAGTCTGGTGATGACTATCGCCCGGGACATCACTGACCGGAAAGCGTCTGAAGAAGCATTGAAACAGCGTGAAGAGCAGTACCGGCTTCTCGTCAACAATGCCGGTGAAGGGGTCTTTGTTCTTCGTGACACACGGATTATTTTTGCAAATCCAAAATCATCTATAATATTCGGATATACATCGGAGAACCTCGTTCAGTCTGCCATATCAGATATTATTCATCCCGACGACCAGGAAGAATTCTCTTCCCTTCTTGAACGTGCCCGTGAAGGGGAACAGATTCACGCCGGTGTCTCTCTTCGTGCCTTTACAAATGATGGAGAACTCCGGTGGCTTGAAGTTGGTATGGCAGAGATTGTCTGGCAGAATCAGCCGGCAATTCTGCTCCTGTGTATGGATATTAGCAAGCAGAAGATAGCACAGGATGCCCTTGTTCAGAGTAACCGCAAACTTAACCTGCTCTCATCCATCACCCGTCATGATGTGCTGAACCAGATCACTATTCTGCTGGCATACCTGGATCTTCTGAAAAAGAAGAATAAGGATCCTGATCTTGAGCCATTTATTGGAAAACAGGTAGAGGCTACCCAGTCTATCAGAAGTCAGATTGTATTTACAAAGGAATACCAGGACGTCGGTGTCAAAGAGCCTCAGTGGCAGAACCTGGGATCCACAATTGCAAATGCACGGGAGTATGGCCGGGTGGAGTTTGTGAGCTGGGATGATAATCTCAATTCAGTTGAGATTTATGCTGACCCGCTTCTTGAAAAGGTATTTTCCAATCTTATCTCAAACTCCCTGATGCACGGAGGAAATGTCTCCCAGATTCGGTTCTTTACCGAAGAGACTCCCTCTGCTCTTCTTTTAATATACGAGGACAATGGGGTTGGTATTCCTGAAAAAGATAAAAAGAAGATATTTCACCATGGATTTGGGAAGAATACCGGGTTTGGGTTATTTCTGTCCCGGGAGATACTTTCAATCACCGGTCTTTCTGTGACAGAAACCGGTAAGGAAGGGAAAGGGGTCAGGTTTGAGATAGCGATACCACGAAATCTGTACAGGTTAGTTTAAATGTTTAATTTCTTGGTATTTGTCCGTAACCTGGAAGGAATCCGGTTTCTTATTTTCTTCGTTTAATCATTATTCTGTATGAGGGTTCATAATCATCCCATTGCCTGTTCGTTTTCAGGATCTTTTCAAACAGAGAATCGTCATCCCGAACAAAGACTGGTATTCCTTCCCTGATTACCTCTATTTTGATATAGAGGGGGAGAAGAGAGAATAACATAATATCCAGAGGAATCGGACCCATCGCTGCATATGATCCTGAATAGTGGAGAAATCTGTCAAAGTAAGCAGATTGATCATCACAATAGGATATGATACAGATATCTATGTCTCTGAAATCAGTCCTGTTTACAGAACTTCCATAGTGATACACTGCAAGAATGTCATTATCCTTTGTTACTTCTCTATAAAAACGTGGATATAATGGATGATTCATGAGAGGGTAGGGATTGGAAGAAGAAATTGTCATTTTTTCAATATCAGTATTTCACCTATAAAGAATTGGTCCTATTTCCTAATTGGGTAAATAATTTAAAAAATTTTCTCCGAATTTTTTATAAATTATCAATCGCTTTTAATAGTCATTATTATATATAATCAAATATTTTTAATTACTCCTTTCTCAATATTCTAGATTAATGGAAGAATTCCAATATTTAACAAATATTGGAATTCCGAAATAATCAGTTATAAGTCAACCATTTAAATATAAATTTGCGAAAAAAATATGATTAAAAAAAATTGACATCACTATTAAAAATAACCAGTTGGCGGGGGGATATTATTATTCCCTGAATAACTCACGGGATAGGTATTTGATGGTTTCAGTGTTAGAGGAGTAATTATTTCAGTTTGCGTAGGATATGTTATCTGATCTGGTAATGATTCGGTCTCATCTTTGACAAACAAGAAATAAGCTGAAATTGCATCTGTTCCAGGTTTAATATAATTGACTGTCATTTCTGATTTAGAATA
>CAZEWE010000059.1:0-13953 GCA_964515765.1 uncultured Methanospirillum sp.
ATCGGCAGGGGTGTCCCGACCGGGAGAATGCTGCCCAGGGGGAGGTAAAAGAGCACCGTCACCGCTGATGCAAATGCAACAATGGGGGCTGCATTGAAAAGGGACGGGATTGCATTTGCCGGCACCACCGAATCCTTGCAGAGGAGTTTTCTGATATCGGTAAAGGGCTGGGTCAGGGGAGGTCCCTGCCGCATCTGCATCCGTGCAGCACAGATCCGATCAACTCCCATCAGGAACAGACCGGCTATTATCCCAAACAGGGTGATAAGAACAACACCGGCAACTGTCGTAAGAAGCTCCACAATCATGACTGGAGCCTCCGCGTCTTCTCAACTGACAACCGGTGCAGATGCTCTTTTGTCATGATGCCTGCATTCCCGTCAGTACTGACAACAGCCACCCGGTCGGTGCATGACATACAGGGATCAATGGATGCAACAATAATCGGGATGTCTGCAATCTGTTCTCCCTGCAGGATCTCCACCCAGGCCATCTGGTTTGAGTAGGTTGAAGCCTTGACCTTCCACATCTCGGGAGCTTCCTGCTTTCCATTCATCCTGACATAGTGCATATCCTCACCACGGGGAGCTTCAACCCGGGCAAATGCCTCGCCGGATGCCTTTTTCAGGTTCATGAGCAGCTTTGCATACTTTTCTTCAGCAAGGACCGGGCCTTCAGGCATCTGGTTCATACACTGCCTGATGATGTCAATAGATTGTTTCACCTCAAAGATGCGGACAATTATCCGGTCATATACATCCCCGGTACCTTCACTGTCATAGACATCAGGAAGCACAATGTCAAAATCAAGATCTCCATATGCTGCATAGGGAGAGTCAATCCTGACATCCATGGCAAGTCCTGATGCCCGTGAGGTTGGTCCCACCGTTGCAAGTTCCAATGCCCGGCGTTTTGTCAGGATTCCGGTATTTTTACATCGCATGGCAATGGTCTTGTCATTGAGGAAGAGGTTGACCATCTTTTCAAGGAGGCCTTCATAATACTGGAGTGCCTTTTCAAGACGGGGGAACATATCTGCAGTAATGTCCCGGCGGGTTCCTCCAAGCATGATAATGCCGTAATTAACCCGGTTTCCGGTGATGTACTCAATCACATCGACCGACTCTTCCCGAATCTGCCATGCAAGGTAGAAGAGGGTATCAAATCCGAGCTCGTGGGCTGCGACTCCTGCCCAGAGGATGTGAGACTGGATCCGCTCGAATTCGGCAATAATGGTCCGGACATAATACGCCCGGTCTGGAACCTCAACCTCTGCAACCTGCTCAACCGCCTGGGCAAAGACAAGTGCGTGAGCAACGCCGCAGATACCGCAGATCCGATCACACAGGTGCAGAATCTGAACCGGGTTTCTTCGCATACCCATCCATTCAATACCACGGTGAGATCGTCCGGGTGAAAAATCGACCTTTTCAACAACTTCACCATTCATCTGAAAGGTGAAGTTGATTGGTTCCTTTAATGCCGGATGAATCGGACCGATGGGGAGTTCATAGGGTGCTTTTTTCTGACTCATTCTGCGGCACCTCCTGATGGGGCCGGCTGTGCTGATTCTGGTTCCTTCTTTTCCACCGGTTCAGGTTCTGCCACCGGAGGGACCGGCCGGTCAGTGGGACGATCAACTTTCCAGAGTTCTCTGACCATGGACTGGGGAATGCCCTTCTCATCCTTTCTCCAGGGGTATACCTCTTCAGGGAAGTCATCAGGCAGGAAGATACGCCGTGAATCCGGAATACCATCAACCGTAACACCGATCATATCCTGCTTCTCACGTTCAGTATAGACGGCACCAGGGATGAGTCCGGATATCGTGGGCACATGGGGATCTGATTTTGGGACCTGAACGGTGAACACCACACAGATCTCCTCGTGTTTTCCTCCAAAGAATACCTGGAGATGATAGAGAAGATCGATCATGTCACCATTATCTGATGCTGCAATCACCCCGAGATGCGGATAATCTATGGAGATGAGCTCTGCAACCGCATCATTGATGTCTTCACGGGAAACCGTCATCCACACCGTTTTCTGGGGGAGTTTTTTCACTCCTTCACACCGCTCCTTTACCTGGACATTGCTCACCCGGCTGCCGAATTTGTGGACAAACCGGTCTGCAAGTTCCTGTGGTGTCATGGTTGCTCTCATGATCTCACCTCCTTTTCAAGTCGCTCAAGTTTTGCAATCGCCTGCACCACACCGTATATTATCGCTTCAGGTCGTGGTGCACAGCCTGGCACATATACATCCACCGGAATCACCTGGTCGATTGGTCCGTCAAGATTGTAGGATTCATAAAACACTCCTCCTGACTGACCACAGGTTCCGACACACATGACCACCTTCGGAGCTGCCATCTGTTCATACACTCGTTTTACCCGGTCCCTCATCTGGTGGGTGACCGGACCTGTCACAAGCAGGACATCTGCATGCCGTGGTGAGCCGACAAGTTTTATTCCAAACCGCTCAGGGTCATAACGGGGGCAGAGTGCTGCGACGATCTCGATATCACATCCGTTACAGGACCCTGAATTCACATGAAATACCCAGAGCGACCGGTTAAATGATGGGGAGAGTTTCATTTCAGGATCACCACCACGATAAGGACAAGAGCAGTAACAAACAGGTACGCCAGGAAGTAATCAGAGAGATTACCGGTATGGAAGGGTTTAACGAATTTATAGTATCCTGACAGGGCATCCGTATATCCCCAGTACAGGTTCCCTGCCCTGATATGTACCGCTTCCTTTTCTGGTTCTGCATTTCCCGAGAGGAATGGTGCCGTCGCTCCAGGACTGGTATCATAGGTCTTCTCACCCCGTGACCAGATGAGCCAGCCGATGATGTAGGCGATAACAAAGGCGATCACCCAGAACACGGCATTCCATGCTCCAAAGCCAGTTGAAAGTGTGAATGATTCGATCATTTATGCACCTCCGAGAACTGCGGCTATGTATCCCTGATAATCAATAAGTGCCGTTGCTGCCGGGGCGACCACCGTATCTACCACCTGCTGGGGGAATATGCCAAAGAGGATCACCAGAACTGCCAGGATTCCCATGGCAATGAGCATCGGTCTTGGTGCTTCCTCAACATCCTGATATTCTGGGAGTTTTGGTCCCATGAACATGGAATGGAAGACCTTGACGAACGAAGCCAGAGTCAGGATACTGACGACCATCGCAATGACGGCAAGGAGGGGATTGAACAGGAATGTCGATTCATAGATGAGCAGCTTGGATGCAAATCCGTTGAATGGAGGAATTCCTGCGATTGCCAGTGCTCCGATCATGAAGAAGACCATGGTCCATTTCATGTTGTGACCAAGACCACCGAGCTGGTTGAGGTTTCGTGTCCCGCACCGGTACATGATGACACCGGCGGTCAGGAACAGGAGACCTTTGTACAGAGCATGGTTCATGATATGGAAGAGTCCTCCCTTGAGTGCCATCATTCCGACACTCTGGGAAAGGCAGGTGCTTGAAAGTGCAGCAAGCCCGACACCGACACCAAGGAGCATGTATCCGGTCTGGGAGACGGCGTGATATGCCATCAGCCGTTTCACGTCTTTTTGCGGGATTGCCATCGTAACACCGATGAACATCGAGAGCACTCCAAGGATGATGATGACCCATCCGACGGTCAGTGGATTTATCTGGCCTCCGTAGAGGGTGAAACAGACTCTGAAGAGAGCATAGAGACTTGCCTGTGATGAGACGACCAGGAATGCCGTGACTGCGGAGGGTGCCATGGCATAACTGTCCGGAGTCCAAAAGTGCATCGGGACCGCTCCACACTTCATGGCAAGGGCAGTAAAGAACAGAACAAATGCAAAGATATCAAGGCCGGTCAGCTGCATCCGGTCAGCAATGACTGCCATATTGAGAGAGTTGTACTGAGCGTAGAGGAGTCCGATGCCAACCAGGAAGAGCATGCCTCCAAGGGTTGAGAGTGCTGCATACTTCAGTCCGGCTTCAGCAGCAACTCCCTTATCTATCCGGTAGGCAACGAGAGCAGCACCGGCAAGGGAACTGATCTCAAGGAAGACAAAGAAGTTGAAGAGGTCGCCGGTTGCTATCATCCCGTATACGCCGGTGATGAGGAGCAGGAGGAGGGTAAAGAACCCGTCCTTTCCTGATAACTTCTCCATGCTGGACAGAGAATAGAGGGTGATGCAAAAGCCGACGATTGCGGCGATTATGAGCATGAATGCGTTCATCGGATCGATTGTAAAGATAATCCTGATGGGAACGCCACCTGAATCTGGTGGTATTACCTGTGATATCGCGTTCACACCGAATGTATATACAATCGTCCCGGTTTCAAGAACACGGGATGCAACCAGAAGGCCGCAGAGTGATGAAAGGGCGGTGATGAGGAGTATCCAGACATTTCGGACGGTATCGCCTGCTCTGGAGAGAAGCGGAGTTAAGAATGCTCCCAGCAGAGGGATAGCGATAAGAAGTCCTGGCAGGTTGTCAAGTAGTATATCCATGTTTTACCCCTGCAGTTTTGAGACTTCACGGACGTCGGTTGTCCGATAATACCGGTAGATTATCATCACCATGGAGAGCAGCAGGGCAAGGGTTGCAACACCGATGACAATGCTCGTCAGCGTCAGGGCCTGAACCGTGGGCATAACCATGGCAAGAGAGGGTGCACCGGTAAAGATGGGTGCAATACTGTCCCACCGGTACCCCAGTGTGATGAGAAAAAGGTTGACTCCTGACTCAATGATTGATAGTCCCATGATAATTTTGATAAGGTCCTTCTTCAGCAGGATAGTATACAGGCCGAGCAGGATGGTGATTGCAACGACCAGGAATGGAAGATTATCTATCATTCTCCCTCCTCGTGAGATCGAATTCCACTTGTCATATACAGAATGATGATACTGAGGCCACCGAGCACTTCAATCCCCACGGCAATATTCATGATGGGAATTGTGCCTGCGGTATTTAGAAAACCCGGATTAATCCCAAATGGAACTGCCTGACCAAACAGCCCTCCGGCTCCATTTAAGAAGTTCATGAAGAAGAGATACCCGAGTGGTATGGCGGCGAGAGCGGTCCCGATAAAGAGGACCAGACCTGACATCTCACATGTCTGAAATGATCTCTTCTGGAACCAGCCCAGAAAGTCATCCAGTTTGTAGGCTACTATCAGCAGGATAAATCCGGTAGCGATAACAGCCCCCCCCTGGAATCCTCCACCTGGTGTTAAGTGTCCGTGAAGCACGATGTAAAATCCAAACACCGTGATAAATAAGAATATCACATCCGCTGTTGTCCGGATGATTTTACTCATACTGTCACTCATATTCGTAGTCCTCCTCTTTTTTCCGAAGTCTGAAAAGGACCGATACTCCAAAGACTGCGGTAAACAGGACACATGCCTCTCCAAGGGTATCAAATCCACGGAAATCGAACACAATGGATGTTACGATGTTATTCGCTCCGGTCTGTTCCTGCCCGTGAGCGATGAAATAGTCATCCATGTCTGACATTGCAGGGCTACCGAACGGTATTGAGACTGCAGCAAACAGGAGGCCGGCTGCAAGAATCACAAGAGTAAACCATGCTACCTTGGTTCTCATCATGTCACCTCCTGGTCATGAGTCGCCCTGATTGCAATCAAAAATATTGCAGTTGACACTCCGGCACCAACCGCTGCCTCGGCAATGGCAACATCAGGGGCCTGGAGGATATAAAATTCAATCGAGAGGAGAAAACTGAAGGCTGCAAAGGTGACTGCGGCGGCGATGAGATTTTTCTGCCACACTATCAATGCTGCGGTGATGAGGATCCCGATTAAAACCAGAATGTGAATAATATCTATCACAGACCTGCCTCCGTCATTTTGTCAACGACAGCCGGGTTTGGTTTTTGTCCGCTCCGGTGTGCAGCACGGGCGATTGCATGAGATCCTGCAGCATTCGTAATAGCAAGAGCGAAGACTGCAATGATGGTATGGGTGATGACCATGAGGTACTGGGAGTCACTCGTGCCCAGGTATTGGGATATCGCAAACACGATCACCCCAAGGCAGAGAAAGATACTTCCAAAAGTCGTCGCCTTCGTAGAAGCATGAAGCCGTGTGTAGACATCCGGAAATCTAAGGAGCCCAATTACTCCCAGAGCATTAAATAATAGACCCACCGCTAGAAGGATAAAAATTATTGTATCTGCTATCATCAGAGTTCACCGCCGATATGTTTTGCAATATACAGGGTGGAGACAAAGGACAGCAGAGCATAGACGATTGCAACATCGATGAAGATGTACTGCTGATACACCACACCGAGCAGAATCATTACCGCAACCGTGAGGGTGTTTATGGTATCCACCGCTACAACCCGGTCAGGATTCGTCGGCCCGAGAACCAGTCTTATCAATGCCCCAAAGGCGATGACCACCGTGAGCAGAGCAGCAATCATGAAGATATCCGTCATTCGGCAATCCTCCGAATCCAGGCTGGAATGTCCATATATGAAAAAACCTCTTTTGCCTCAAATGCAGGTTTCTTCTCATCGCCCTCGTCAAGATGAATGACATGGATGAAGAGATCATGGTTCTTTTCATCAACATCAACACTCAGTGTTCCTGGGGTGAGTGTGATTGAATGGGCAAGCATCGTCATAGCCAGATCAGATTTCATCCCTGAATGCAGTCTGATAATTCCAGGTCTGATTCTTCCGGTAATAATCCGGTATGCAACATCCAGATTTGCCTTGGTCAGTTCTACCAGGAAGGGGCCACATATGTATATCAGGATGCTGATAAGCCGGACCGGGCTTAACATCCGGTAATTCTCATTCCTGCAGAAGATCTTCCGGCAGATTACTCCGGTCACCAGGCCGATGATAACTCCGGCAATTATTTCCTCCCATGACCAGAAGAGAACAGAGCCGGATCCAACAACCAACACCAGATAAAACAGAAAAGCCACAAAGGCAGTAACGATAAACGGGATCATTGTATCACCTGTACCCGGTCATCATAATGGCATACCCATGCCAAACCCTCTCGATATGTCATGATAGATCGTGATCAACTGAGGTGGTTATCCGCATCATATAATATTTTTTATTCGATCAGCTTTCTTTTTTTTTTGAAAAACGGCTATAAATGAAGTTTGAAGGAACGGTCCGTACAAAGCAGTATGTAGGGATAGATCATACAAATGGGGAGATATGGGTGGATTATACCACGGCAGAATTCTCCTTCACTGGTGTGATTCGTGTCATACGCCGGTTCTTGCAGAGCGTTGTGCATGCGGGGCCAGTACCCGTGCAGTCCCTGTGACTCCTCCTGGTGATGCACGACCTGCATTTCCTGATGATATTGTCTTTGTTAATAAGATATATGAAGAGCAGTTTGGAGTGTCGATCATTCCGGAAGGCCAGGTAGCTCTCCTGAATAAAGTCCCGGATCATGATCGGATGGAAGAGATAATCGTGGGTGGAGCGATAATCGGAGCGATCCGGTACCTTCCCGCAGAAGGTCGATGGGAGGCTCTTCCCCGTCCGGATGCAGCACTTATTGCCACCCCGAAGAAGCGGTTTATTATTATTGATGAGGGAGCGCTCTCCTCCATCAGGGAAGGCAGAAGTCTGCTGGCTCCCGGTCTTATCTCCTGCGACTCCTCGGTAAGGGAGGGGGATGAGGTCTTTATGATGACTCCTTCCGGTGTCTGTGCCGGTGTTGGCAGGGCACGGGTTGATGCTGAAGAAGCAGGCCGGATGGAGCGGGGACAGGTTGTAAAGACGAGAAAAAATATCCCCTCAGCATATACGCCCGGTCAGGCAACATGGGATGATGTCGTTAAGGCAAATGCCGACGTGCTTTCCAAGGCTGAAGCGGCATCCGGAAAGTTCATCGAGGACAGCATCGGTCCGTATGAGCACCTTCCCATGTCTGTCTCATATTCGGGCGGGAAAGACAGTCTTGCAACCCTGCTCGTTGTGATGAATACATACCGGAAACTGCCGATTCTGTATATCGACACCGGCCTTGAGTTTCCAGCAACCGAAGAGAATGTCTGCGATGTGCAGGAGCGGTATGGGCTCGAGTGTGTCAGGATAGAATCAATCGATGATTTCTGGCGGGATTTTGAAGAATCCGGGCCTCCATCTCGGGACAACCGGTGGTGTTGCAGGACCTCCAAGCTGGAACCCTTGCGCCAGCATATTGTAAAAACCTATGGAGAAGAGGGCGAACTGGTATCATTTATTGGACAACGTAAGTATGAGTCCTTTTCACGCATGAAAAATCCACGGGTCTGGCGTAATTCCTATGTGCAGAACCAGGTCTGTCTTGCCCCGATTCATACATGGACCGCCCTTCATGTATGGCTGTATATCTTCCGGGAGAAGGCTCCGTTCAATTATATGTATACGCACGGGGTTGACCGGATGGGGTGCTATATGTGCCCTGCAAGCGACCTTGGTGTATTAGAGAAGATTCAATCCACTCATCCCGAACTTTGGCAGGAATGGGAGCAGGCAGTGACAGGCTGGATGAACAAGAAAGGGATATCTCAGTCCTGGTTTGACAGCGGGGAATGGAGAACACAGGGGGATAAGGCAGTATGAGCACCATTGTCATCGTCGATTATGGTCTTGGAAATATGCGCAGTGTCAGTAAGGCTGCTCAAAAAGCCGGAGCACAGGTTCTGATCTCGCACGATCTTGAGGAGATTCGTGCCGCGGATGGGATCATCCTCCCCGGCGTTGGTGCTTTTCATGAAGGGATGACCCAGCTTGCAGATCTGACTGAGGTTCTTATCGAGTCTGAAGGCCAGGTCCCGATTCTTGGTATCTGCCTTGGTATGCAGATGATGATGGAGTTCTCTGAAGAGCACGGACTTCATCAGGGCCTTGGACTCATCCCCGGGACAGTAAGACGGTTTTCTGATACGCCGGGGTATAAAATTCCCCATATGGGATGGAACCAGATTACAATGGTACAACCGGATGATCCACTCTTTGAGGGGATTTCTGATCAGTCCTATGTGTATTTTGTGCATTCGTACTGGGCTGATACTCCGGCTGATTATTGCGTCACATCAACTGAGTATATCAATACATTTGCATCATCGATACGAAACGGAACCGCCGTCGGGGTTCAGTTCCATCCGGAAAAAAGTGGTGAATGCGGGCTTTCAATACTTCGGAATTTTATCGGGATGGTATAACTATCAAGCCTGCAGTGCCATCTCGATGGTGGCACGAAGCTGGTTATCGGTGAAGGGTTTTACAATATAGCCCCTCGGTTTAGTTTTTTTCGCCCGCTCAATTATTTCTGCATCAAGTATTGAACTGATATATACAATTGGAATACCGAAATTTTTGATGATCTCGGTTGCGGCATCAATTCCATCCATATCGCCAGGAAGGCTGATATCCATCAGGACAAGGGAGGGCATTATCTCCTTGATCCTGCTCATAGCCTGTGTGCTATCTTCGGCAGTTCCCGCAACCTGGTATCCCATCTCTGTCAGCCGCCATGAGATGAGATCTGCAATTACCGGGTTATCTTCGACGATGAAGATTGTTCTCTCAGACACTAACAACCTCGTGAACGTCACATCTCTGATGTTATAAGGTATCGTATTTGCACAGCATTAGAGATCGCCCCTGGCAATGGTGCGATGAAATCTCTTGTTTCACGATTACTCTTCTTTTCTTTTCACTCTCCAGTGGATCAACACCCCTTCTTCCATGGGGATTGCATGAATCCGTTCAAGGACCGGAAACTCAGACTCCGATATATAACCGATCCCATCTGCAAGTGTTGGAGCGTCTTTACCGCCAATAATAATATTGCCAACAAACATTGTCAGTTCATCAACAAGACCTGTGGACAGCATTCCCCAGATGAGTGTGCCTCCCCCTTCCACCATCAGTCGCTTTATGCCCCGCTCTGATAGTTTCGTGAGCAGGAAGGGAAGGTCAACCGTGTTTTCCCCTGCCTGGATGATATCTGCATGGTTCTTCAGGGCCGTTCTCTTCTCCTCATCCGCTGATTGTGATACGGCAATGATCCGAAGGCCGGGACCTTTGTGCAGGATTTTGGCATCCGTCGGTGTCCGCCCCTGGCTGTCAACGACGATCCGAACCGGATGCTCTGGTTTCCCATTTCTGACCCGTTCAGCAATCCGGTCTGCAGACTTGACGGTGAGTGACGGATCATCGGCAAGGACGGTTCCGATACCGACCATTATCGCATCACATCCTGCCTTCATCTCATCCACCCGGTCAAAATCTTCTTTTCCGGATATCTTCACCTGTCTGCGTTCCCGGGTGGAGAGTTTCCCGTCAGCACTGACGGCCACATTGACGATCACGTATGGGCGCATGAACTCTTCCTAGGTACGTCCCCGAAGCCTGGTGATTTCGTCGGTTGCATTCTGGACCCTGATGAGAAATGTTCCATGGCAGGGTTTCGTATAGGGGAATATGAGTGCATCACCGTCAACCGCGACCCTGATCGGCGGGACTCCGATGATATTGAGATCAAACATCCGGTATCCTGGTGCCACATCATATTTCTCAGGGTACCTGGAGAGAAATTCCCTTGCCTCCTTGAATGAAATTTTCGACATCAGTACTTCATATGGCAGAGATTCTAAGCATCCCATGGTGCAGCCTCCTCAAGTTTGTTCTTTAGTGACATCGGGTTGTGTGTTGCCGGCTCTGCAATGACGGTGCATGGAAAGGTAATTTCCTGAGCGATCTGCTCTGCTTCCTCACCGAAAATTATCGCTGTCACTGGCCGGTTCGTCAGGGACTGCATGGTAGCGGCATAGCTGACTCCTGCATCATTATGGACAAAGACATAACTGTCTGTGACGGTGAGATCACCTTTTGCCAGAGCTGCAATGGTTGCATCCAGGTCTTTCATCTCCATGGTATAATGTCCGTCCGGGTCTGCAACCCGTATCAGTTGCCGGGCTGAAGGTGTTCCAGCAATGATGGTTCTGATCCCTGCCTTTTTCATCCGGTTTGAAAGATAGAGAACAAGACTGGTCTGTACCGGGACCTTTGGACAGCCCATTACCAGAACGGCAACTCTCTGTGTTGGTTCTTCAGGCATAGATACAGTGTATTATGTACGTCAAGGGGTATGAATGAGGATGTCAGGTTCTGATATGCTGAAAAATATACTGGGATCACTATGACTGATAAAGAAACTTCTTGAGCTGGTGGTGATGTACATTGCTGTATGAATCGATTCCATATGTGGATCGCCGGAGCGGTCCTTTTTGTTACAATTGTCTTATCCGCTTCGGTCATCGCTGCAAATCAGAGTTGTATCCCCTGCGGTGACAGCTGTTATGATCCAAGCAAGCAGTCCTGCTGCCAGGGTCAGGTCTATGACGGGCTCCATTGGGGGGTCTGTAAGGACGCCTGCTATAATATTGAAAAACAGGTCTGCTGTAATGGAAAGCCTGTGAACGGGACACGGTGTCTTCCGACCTGTGGTAATTCATTCTATAATCCGATCACCCAGTCCTGCTGCCAGGGAGAACCGAAAGACGGTCTTCTCTGGGGAATCTGTGGCGGGAAGTGTTATGATCTGACCAATGAGACCTGCTGTAATAATCAGATCTACCCGGGGTCCGGATGGCAGAAGTGTGGTGATACCTGTTATAATAAGAATAATCAGAGCTGCTGTCTTGGTGTTGTGTATGATGCGAAGGGATACACCAAGTGTGGAGATACCTGTTATAATCCGAAGACCGAGTCCTGTTGCAAGGGAACGGTTCGTGAAGGCAAAGTAGAGTGTGCTTATTAATAAAAAAATTTTAATTTTTTTTCTGGTTTTTAATTTACGGAATGTTCAGGCAGGGGTGTGAGTTTTTTTCATCCTGATTTTGTAAGAGGGTAATTTGGTTTTCTCGTTCCTGGAACGATGTTCCTGGTTTCTATTTACCAGTGAAATCCATATGGAAAAAATATTAGAGTAATTTATCACTTAAGGTATGCTCATACAGGTCCTTTCGATGTGAATAATGCCATTTGCCAATATTATGTTCTTTCGCTAGAATTTCTCTTCCCGCTTCAGCAAGTGTGCGTTGTCTGGTTTCATTCACCCATAGTTCAATTGCCTCAGCAATTGCGTTATTTATTGCTTCTTTATTCATGCCATATTCACGATTAATCACTTCTCTGAAACGTTGCTCAACATCATCGGAAAGGGATATGGTGAGAGTGCCCATATGTGTTAGTAAATTTCTGATATATTTGCATATTTTCTTGTGGCCCTATAAAAACACATAATTTGCAATAATGAAGTTGATCAAGTATCATAGGTAGTAGAAATATTTATGAGATGGACATTATATTAACCAATACATGGTTTTTGGATGCTTGTGGCTGATGTGATAGCAAAGAAGTATGTGGAGAAAGAGATTACGGGCCGGGCTTAATGGCGGTCTGATGAGCGGAGACGGTACCGAGAAATGAAACTGCAAATGTGTGGGTGGTGGTCGTGTGAGTAACCCATTATCCCTTGCCAACTATATAATATCAGACAATTACCTGATTACTTCTCATGCCAAATTACGTATGGCTGAACGAGGGATAACTAATGCCTCTCTTGAAAATGGGATTATTGAAGGAGAAATTATTGAAGAATACTCGGATGATACGCCTTGTCCCTCTGTTCTCTTACTCTCCATGGTGAACAATATCCCCCTGCATATTGTTATCGGGCTCTGCACAGATCACATTAGAATAATTACTTGCTATTATCCTGAAGAAAAGGAATGGATAGACTATCGTATCCGGAGGGCATTATGAAACCAGATCGTTGCACGTTCTGCAAAGGGACCCTGACAGAAGGGAGAACCGAATTTATGGTCAGAATAAATCACGAAGTAGTTGTGATCAAAGATATTCCGGCATTCATCTGTGATCGATGCAATGAAGCATATTTTCTCCCGGAATCATCCCGGAAGATAGACGAAATACTAGAAAAAGTTCGGGCTGGTCCGGTCTGTGGGCGGCCTCTTGCTGCAATAGAAGTGTGTATGGAATAGGTCATATAACCCAGAATAATCTTGAATTGGGTGCAATAACCTGGTAGCATACCAAATGCAGGATGGATGACGAAGATTTTCTATGAGAGAAAATCCGGCAGGGCCAATTCAGCGTAAAGGATTGAGTACCCTCGTGGAAAAACTCGGCCCTACCGATGCATTATGTTCTATTCCTATTTATGACCAGGGATACGGAGATTATACCACAGAAAGACATACCTGGTTATCTGATGATACTGATGAAATCATCACTTCAATTTATGAAGCGAAGAATAGAATCTGAATATCGGATCGAACCATTTCATGTTTGGAGAAAAACATGAAGTGCGTAATGTGAAAGCGAGGAGAGACAGGGCCATGATTGCCCTCCGTTCTCTTAACCCGTGATCACTTTATGTTAGTAATGCGTGATGTTCCGGCAGATATTTGTGATATTTGTGGTGAAGACTACATGAATGTGGATGTTGCTAATAATCTCTACCATCTTGCTGAATCTGTACGAATATTCCATACCTTGAACCGGAATCCTCACCCTCATCGTTACCCTTTGCTCCTTCCCCCTCTCCTTTTGAGAGTCTTCGCTCATCAACAGCCCTCGCCGATTTGATCCTTTTCTTACCTGGAGCTGGGCGATCGGTATTGATGCCCTCCTCATCTCCGGATCGCTCACGCTCCTCTGGTCCAACGTCCAGGAATCATCCTCGACTTTCGGGTAGGGATCCCTCATCGCCTTCACCGAAATTAGTAACTGATTTAACATCGCCCACTCTCCGGGTGGGGTTTAGTGTCAGGTTTCCCATGCTATACCACCCATTTCGCTCTGCATTTCCGTTGAAGTGCTCATGAACATCATCCTGTCAGACCTGAGAGCTGAGGTAACAGCGGGTGTGACAG
>CAZEWE010000060.1:0-8062 GCA_964515765.1 uncultured Methanospirillum sp.
TTGAGGTGTCAATTGATGTAATTTTTTTAACTTGATCCCCAGACAAACCCGGTGTTATATGTAGGTATGGACCGGTCTTATCTGCGATGATCAGATACCCGTCATTTTTTCCAATTTTCTGATACGCAATTTTCGCCGTCGTTTCCCCGGTTATGTGAACGATATCGCCGGGCCCTAACGTCTTATCTGCATCTGCAAGTGCCAGCACTCTCCAGAGGGGGGCCCCTTTTAAGTCCTGTCCCTCAATCTGTACAGAGACCCCCTTTTTCTCGATAATATCCTGCACATCGGCAGGACTTACAGATATTTCACCATCAGGACCAGCCAGTGTGATACTCCACCCTGCCGTATCTTCAGCAATAACTCCGGTTATCAGAACACAGAGCATGAATCCCAGGAATGCCATTCGGACATGCATGAGATGATATTGGACAAGGTGAGAATATACACATTTCGCTACCCGAAACAAAGAAAAAAAGATTGATGCGATTATCTTCTGCGGGAATAATCCAGCATAAGGCCTATGATAAATACCAGAACTGCCCCAATGAGAATCCCCATGGCAATGTCAGGCAGTACCGGAGATGATGCTCCTACTTCTTCTACCCACTGAGCTGGAGCAATCGCTGGAGCGGGGGCCATCTCCATCATTCGATCTACAGAATATGAGGCAACATTGGTATCCATTTTCAAGGCGCTGCCCACCTCATTTTCAAGATCATATAAAGAGGCGCCTTTTTCCTGGGATTTGAGCAGAGTAAATGAGGTAAGAAGAGCCGCAAGTGCCAGAGGAATAGAAAGAAGTGTTGCACATCTGGTAAGAACCGTCTTCAGGTCAAATGATTTTGGTGATACGATGAGAACCTGATCGATGAGCCGGTACACCTTCATCTCCCGACCTTTTACACTATATCTGGTTCTGCTGACCTCTATAAGACCGGCAGAAGCGAGATTGTCCAGATGATACATGACCGTGGAGACCGGAGCCACAAGCTCCTCTGACAGCATCATGGCAGTGACTTCTCTGCCGGCCATTGAGGAAAGGATCTTCCCGGCGGTTTCACTCGCGATTGCCTTTCCTATAAGCCGGGTCTGTTCATCATCCGGAGAGAGCAGTCTGACCTTCTGCGAATCTGAAGAGTCATGATCTGGATTTTCAGACATGAAGTGCTGATTTGATAAATGCCTCTCCCGCAGCGAGAGCATCATCTATTTTGGATACATCAGGCCCGCCACCTTGTGCAAGAGCTGGTTTTCCTCCACCTTTTCCACCCAGGACAGCACAGACTGCTGCAATTACATCACCTGCTTTTATCCCCTTTTGCCCTGACGACACAACGACTCGTGCAGTTTCTCCACCGGCAATGAGTACAGCAACCCCACCGGTATCAGATATCCCGGTTGCAACCTTGACAAGTTCAGGGTTTGGAAGATCCAGGCGTCTGATGAGAACAGATACCCCACCACAATCAACCGTCTCAAGATTGCGGAGTTCCATCTCACTGATTCTGGCGGAAAGGCGTTCAATCTCCTTCCTCTGTTCCTTCCACTCATCAAAGAACCTCCTCGAGGTTGCCGGTAGCGCCTCTACCTGGACAGAAAATGCTTCTGCAGACCGGTTCAGGAGATCTTCCTGGTGATGCTTATGCTGAATTGCAGCGATTCCAGCGGCGAACTCCAGTCGCTCAACGCCATCCTGCACATGCTCGACCCGGATGATGGAGATGGTTCCGACATCCCCGGTATGCGCACAATGTGTTCCGGCACAGGCCTCAATGTCACCTGCTACCTTGACCACACGAATCCGTGATCCGGGCGGGACACCTCCCTGGTACAGGCAGAATCCATATTTCTGTTCTGCATCGGTACGGTCTTCCCAGGCGATTGAGGTGGAGCTGTTCGCCATAACGAGACGGTTCGCAACAACTTCGATCTTTTTGAGCTCTTCAGGAGTGATATGCTTGTAATGCCGGATATCAATCCGTGAGCTGTATTCACCCTTCTGAGCACCAGCCTGATGAATATGGGCACCAAGAACTTCTTTTGCCGCATGCAGGAGAATGTGGGTTGCAGTGTGATGTCTCATCAGGGAAAGTCTTCGATCCTCATCCAGGATACCACGGATCATATCCCCTTTTCGCACATTACCGCCGTCAATGCGGTGAAGAATTGACTCTCCCAGTTTGATGGTGTCACAGACCCTGACAGTAAGACCATCCGGTGTCAGGAACAGACCGGTATCTCCAGGCTGACCTCCTCCTTCCGGATAAAAGAGAGTCTGATCAAGGACGACATACTGACCATCAAATATCTCCAGAGCTCGTGCTTCAAACTCCATCGATCCCGGACGTTCGTAAAATAACTTTTTTGTCTCCGGAAGGTGAGCCAGCCGGTCTAGATAGTCAAAGAGCGGATTCTTCTCCTGGACCTGCTCTGACTCAGAGTGCATATTTGCAATCCGTGAGTAAAAGTCATCAGGCAGGTCAACAACTGCTCCCTGTGCTGTCGCGAGATCTTTTACCATGTCCGGAGGAATGCCATGGGAGTCATACAGAGTGACTATCTCCTCAAGCGGGATCTTTTCACACTTCTTCTTATAGGTCTGGGCCAGACGCTCAACCGTCCTGGCACCCCGGTCCATGGTTGTCCGGTACTTGTCAACCTCACGGTCAACAATCTCCATTACCACATCGGAATCCTGTTCAAACTTTGAAAGACCGATGATCTTCATCTGGCGTTCAATCAGATCTCCCAGTTTGTCATCAGGCAGATTCAGCTCCCGCATCATCCGGAGTGTCCGGCGAAGCACCAGTCTTGCCAGGTATCCATCCTTGGCATTCGAAGGAACGATACAATCTCCAAGCATGTAGGAGAGACACCGGGTATGATCCACGATGGCATAGACACTCTCAACCGGTGCAATCATCTTTTCCAGTTTATCGGTTGGTATGCCTATTTTTTCTGCAACCTTCTGCCTGAGTTCGTAAATCCGCTGGCCGGAGATATCCATAAGACCTGCGAATTTTGCATTTTCTCCCAGAATGTGGATGAAATCCGGATCATGGAGCCGGTGACCAAACCCTGCCTCCTGCATCACATGACTGACCATCTCGGGGAATACTGCATCATAAATGGTCGGTGATCCCTGTGATGCCCAGACAAACCGCTCAAGTCCATACCCGGTATCCACAATCCGAAGCGTCATCGGATAATAGGGAGTTCCTTCAAGTTCAATCGGTGGCTTTTCAGTCTTCTGTTTACCAAGGCTCATGAATACGAGGGTTGCTACCTCAAGACCACCAATCAGAACCTCCACACTCGGACCTGCATTTCCTCCTCCAATCCACGGGTGTTCCTTATAGGTAACCATCTCCTTATTTGCACCAAGGGAAGTCAGGAGCTGGTCACAGAGCTCAACCGTGCGATCTTTCCAGTAGATCTCCTTCTCATCAGAGTTGAATGCATGATGAGCCATCATCTCAAAGCAGGTCAGGTGACGACCGGAACGGCCGACAGAGTCCAGATCATTGAGACGGATACAGGGCTGGGAGACCGTGAGAGGATTTGCCGGGGGAGGAACCACGCCGCTTGTAACATATGGCTGAAAATCCGCAATCGACGCAATTGTCAGGTAGATATCATCACGCCATCGTGCAGCGACCGGGTACCGGTCAATCCTGGTATGCCCCTGCTTCTCAAAAAAGGAGAGATATGCTTCCCGCATCTCATCAACAGTCTTCGCCCTGAAGATAGGATTTCCAATAAACTGGTACGGTTCGCAGGGAGCATCCCCACATACCGTCCGATCAGGATCACGAGTCCAGAATGCTTTTCCACACGAGGTACAAATGTTGCGTGTCAGACCTTCGGACTTAAAATATTCGAGTTTATATTCATCTTCCATCATGAGGATTGCCTGCGATGCCTTAGATATCCGTTTGTATTCTATATGGGATAATTCCCTGTTCTTTCAGATCCTGATAGTACCAGAGATCAATCAGTTCATACCTGCCAATTGCCCGTGCAATACATACAGCAAGCACATGGGCGCAGATGTTTCCCCGATGAAGAAAAGCCTCACATGAACAATATTTACCCTCAACGACATATTCTCCGGTCTCACCTACGACTACAAAGAAATCGCGGTATCGTTTTACCCGGTCGTCATCCACGATTTCAAGGGCTTTTTCTCCCCGATGGCGGTAATACCGGGATATCCACCTTCGCATCCGCTCATCAAGGATGCTTGTTTCATGCAGAATGTCAATGGGACTTTTCATGAAAGAGCGTGCAGAACCGGCATGTCTTCGATGTACTCCCATCCGTTCTTTTCAGCAAGAACGCGCATTGCAGGAGATTCCAGAGCATAATGGGTAGACTCCAGAAGAGGAAGTGGTGATGACCGGTACACCGAATGCCGAAGCTCAGATGAAAGGAATGCATCAGCTCCAAGAGACTTCGCTTCCCTGATAAGAGCACTATCAAACCCGGAGCCTGCAGCGATGGCAAGTCTCTTAATCTTCGGTACCTCACCCCAGATCCGAAGGGGAGCCCGCAATATCCGAACCATCTCTTCTGGCGTTCGTGAGCAGGAACCCACAAGACCCAGTGACATATTCTCCCGTTCAGTCAGACCCAGGAGATCTGCAAGAACATCATTCACACCCCCCGGTGCATGATCCCAGTTCGTGTGCATCACATAGACATTCATCTCTGAACGAAGTATCATTGAAAACAGCCTGGCATCATCACCTCCAATGGAAGTCAGAGGAGTCCAGATGGGGGTATGATGAGCAATCAGCAGATCAGTCTTGTTCTCAAATGCTTTTCTGACAACCGCAGGAGTGACATCAAGACAGGTACTGATCTTTGCAATCTGTTCTTTTCCTTCAATTATCAATCCGATTCTTCCGGAGTCAAATGATTCTGCCAGTTCAGGTGGCGCCAGGCCTGCAAGAAGATCAAGAATCTCATGTCGTGGGTGCACAAAAGCAGGGTGAGAATCGGATGTCATGTAATGAGATTGCAGAGCAGGGTAAAAATAATTATGAATTCAGGTTTCGGACTTGATGATCATTCTGAGTTCATCTTCACCTTCTTCAATCCTGCCCTGACAGATGAGCACGGATGCACGAATCATTCTGGCCATAAGAATGTCATCCGATTCCGGCTCTCCTTCAGATACGATCCTGGAAACAAGCTCCAGAGCCTCGTCATCTGATGCAGCCTGCATAAGGGCATAGGCATGAGCTACATGAGGACCACACCGTCCGGGTTTAAATGAGCGAACCTTTCTGTCAGGACCAAACCATTCTTTATGATACGAACTACGCCATCCGATGACATTCAGGAGTTGTCCTGCCTGTTCAAAAACCATCCATTCAGGAGGAACATGTGACACAATCTCCTGAAGAAGCCTGACAGCCTCATCGATGTCTCCATCCTGTCTGGATACTTCAAAGAGAGCTTTTTTAAAAATTGTATGAACCGGTGATGGATTTGTGCAGCAGTACGGAGGTGCAATCCTCCCTGCAATCATATACCAGACATCGGGAACATAATCCGGAACAGTCATTCTTACTTCTTTTCAACCTTCTCTTCTTTCATTACATATTTGGCTACCATAAAGACAACCAGCGCGATGATGACGAAATTGATACATTCAGCTGCAAACGGACCGATGCCAAGCTGAACCGGGCCAATAGCCAGAACCGCCTCTTTCCAGTCTCCAGAAGGGGTAATCACGCTCACACAGGGCATAATCAGATTATCAACAAATGATTTTACCAGAGCAGTTGCAGCAACACCCATGATAAAGGCAATGGCAAGGGCAACCACTTTATATTCTTTTAAAAACTCAAGAAATTCTGAAATTAATGTCATTTGTATCAGAGATACATCCACCGGTAAACAAAAAGAACCTTTGCATGAATAGATATATCATGCAGAGGGTTGCTGCTGCGTTGCACAGTGAATCGTTCCAAATCCTTCAACCATGGCTCGTGCAGGTATCCCGATAACTTCCCGGTCGGGGAAGAGAGGCCGTAATATATCCAGAGCCTGGCTATCATGTTCATCATCAAAGACCGGGACCAGCACCACTTCATTTCCGATATAAAAATTAAGATAACTTGCCGGATACCGGTGCTCATCATCCTGCACCGGATGAGGCATCGGTATAGGGATGATGGTCAGAGGATTATTGTCCTGGTCAGTTGACTCTGAAAGGATCTGGAAATTTTCCTGCAAGGGGAGGTAATTTTCATCCTCCTGATCTTCCTCAATGGCACATACAACTGTGGTTGGGTTCACAAACCGTGCTATGTCATCGATATGCCCGTCGGTATCGTCTCCTGCAATACCCTTAGAGAGCCAGATTATCTTTTTTGCACAAAGATACGAGCAAAGATACTGTTCAATGTCATCCTGAGTAAGACGAGGATTTCGATTCGGATTCAGGAGACATTGCCGCGTGGTAAGAATGCATCCTCTTCCATTACTATCGATTGAGCCACCTTCAAGCACAATACCAGGCCTGAATATTCTCATATTAAGAGTCTGAAATAACTCATGGGTTTTCGCTCCGTCCATAAGGAGCTCATCATACTTGTTTCCCCATGCATTAAAATCCCAGAATACCGCTGATACTTCGTGGAGGGCACGATTCACAACACACGTCGGCCCAAAATCCCGTATCCAGACATCGGAATAAGGAACAGAGTGAAACCGGATATGCGAACTGTCCACACCCCTGAAAGAGAGCATATGCAGAATCTTATCCTGGTAGGTGGGATCTGTGATGAGCAGTTCAACCCGCTCTGATCGCAGCGAAGAGAGGATAGTCAGGTAAGTTTCTTCAACCGCCTCAAGGTGAGGAAATGTCAGGTCATTGTGCGGCCATGCCAGCCATACAGCATCATGATGTTCCCATTCGGCAGGCATATGATATCCCTGGTTCGCCGGTGTCACTGATTCAGTACTGGTTTTGGGTTTTTCCAAAGCGGTAAGAGACTGATAGGTATCCGGCCTTCGGTTTCTAAAAAAGCCCCATCCTTCCCGGATAGACGGACCAAGGGATAGATCTACTTCTGCAAGAATTATCTCCTCGTCTGCATCTGCTTTTACGATGGTCTTCCCAAATGCATCGCAGATAAAAGAACCACCAAAGAAGAAGAGATCATCTTCCCACCCACACCGGTTCACTGCTGCGACAGGAATACTGTTCGCTATTGCATGTGACCGCTGTATTACCTCCCATGCCTCCTGCCAGTCACCTTCCGCCGGGATCTCACCTCTGATATGACCGATTGCAGTCGGATAAAAAATTATATCAGCCCCTTGCAGTGCAACCGACCGGGCTGCTTCAGGAAACCATTGATCAAAGCAGATAAGAACTGCAATAGTTCCATATCTGGTTTTAAAAATCCCATACTCATTGCCAGGGCTAAAGTATCCTTTCTCATAAAAGAGAGGATCCTGGGGGATGTGTACCTTCCTATAAGGCGGAAAAACCGAGCCATCGGCATCAATAACCACTGCACTATTATAGATACGATCATCAGAGCTTTTTTCACAAAACGGAACTATCAAAACGCACCCCAGCTCTGATGCCAGATTCCTGAACCGCTGGATAAATACACCGTCACATGTGTCAGTGAACGAGGAACTATCAAGCCCGATATGTTGTGGGAAATAGGGGGTTGAGAATAATTCAGGAAGACAAATTATGAGTGCACCATCTCGTGCAGCTTGCCGGATGTTTTCTTCAGCCCTTCTGACATTCCATGTTTTATCAGGAGTGACGGAGAGTTGAATAAGACCAATTGTGCACATCATAGTTCAGATTATTCTTTTTTATAAAACTAAAAGACCTGATCCTCATGTCGGGTTTTATGATCATGCTGATGATGCAGATCCGGTTTGTGCGGATGATCATGAGTTATCGCCTTATGGGCGTGGAGATGACTGTGTTCATCAGATGAAGAGACCGGTGGAGCGCCTGAATCATGGACATGATCATGGTGAAGATCCTGATGCGAGTGGCGATGATTATGCACCAGCG
>CAZEWE010000060.1:8162-13848 GCA_964515765.1 uncultured Methanospirillum sp.
GAACAGAATAAAAGAGTAAAAAACTCCGAAAAATGGAGATAGAGCTAGAAACAAACCGGTTCTCGCGGTTCCGATAGAGCGAAGAGCCATCAGGAAGAATACACTGGCAAGTCCTCCATAACTTAAAAAGCCGATCAGTAAGAACAGAGGAATTTCAAAGAGAGGTGGTGCAATCTCTCCTGCCAGAAGGGCAATTATTCCTGTGCATACCCCTGCAGAAAGACCCTTGATCATAATACACATAAACGGATCTTTTCCTGAAACCCTCCGACTGATATTATTATCAAATGCCCAGAAAAAGCAGGCAAGAAGAACCCCAAATGCCCCGATGGAAAACCCGAATATTCCCCTGGGATCGTATGATAAGATGAGACATGAAAGGGTGATAAATGCCATTGCAATCCAGATACGTCTGCCAACCGCTTCCCTAAAGAGAAAAGCAGCCATCAGACCGGTGGCAACAGACTCAAAATTTAAGAGGAGAGATCCTGTCGCTGCGGGAGTTATCTCCATTGAATACATGAGAGTGACTGGTGCAAGTATACCCCCGAAAAATGACATCCCAGCCAGATAAGGTATGTCAGATCGTGAGACAGGTGAATCAGCAGGAGCTGCCCCTCTTCTGATTATCCACCCACCAATAATCATACAGCACATACCAAGCCCGCTACCCAGGTAAAAGAGTGCAGCGAGCATGAGTGGGCCGATATCAGAGACAAAATATTTTGTTACCGGGGCACAACTTCCAAAAAACGTCGCTGATAATGTGGCATATATAAGAGGAAGATATTCTTTCTTTAAAAAATTCATGATGCATAAAGTCCGTGTCAGAATATTCCTGACAGGTTCATCATGATCAGGTTTATGTTATTCGGAAAAAAAGGGATGGATTACTCCATTTTGTATTTCTGTTTCAGTGCTTCCCAATCAGGAGATGCCATCAATTTCTCAAGACCTGTGTTGAGTTTTTCGAGCAGTTCGGTATCATCTTTCCGTACTGCAATGCCGAAATCCTCATTGGTCTCTACCATGCCAACCTTTGTAACAGGTTTGCCTGCAATGATGTCATTCATCACCGTGCTGTCATACATCACTGCATCGATACGACCTGAAACCAGATCATCAACGGCAAGCGGGGTGTTATCATATAATTTCAGATTTTCTGCAGGCATAAGACTCTGGTTTACCAGATTTTCATCGATCCAGATTGCGGCAGTGCATCCACGCTGCGTTCCGATGACAACTGAACCATTCTTTACCTCATCTAAGGTAATCGGAGATCCTTCTTTCACAACTACCATCTGGTTGACAGTCCAGTATGGCTTTGAGAAGTTCACTTTTTCTTTTCTCTCTTCAGTAATGGTCATTCCAGCATAGACAAGATCTATTTTCCCGGCAAGGAGTGCAGGAATAATACCATCCCAGGCGATTGGTAAGAACTCTACTTCAAATCCCTGATCTTTTGCGATCCATTTCATGGAGTCAACATCAAATCCGGTCGCTTTTCCATCAGGTCCGACCATTGAAAATGGCTGATACGCAGCATCAATACCTACCCGGTAAAGGGCAGCAGTTCCCTGAGCCTGTGGAACTTCTTCAGTTGGCGAAGCAGGAACTTCCGGTGATTGGGCAGGCTGCTCAGTTGTCGTACAGCCGCTCATTAGTAGTAACAGGACCAGTCCAATAAGTGAGACCAGCACCAATCCTTTTCTTTGCATCATTGATGAGTTTGTTTACCATGTACATATGTATTAGGAATTGATCCAGAGGCCGGGTCAGAACGTACCCGAATGATTTTTAAAGAACTGTCCAGGTAAGAAAACCAAATGAAAACGGATAAATGAATGGTAATAAAAATCTTTGATGATGGACAAAAAAGTTGTATCTGTTCTTATCACATTCTTTGTTCTTATCGGAGTTTGTCTGTGCGGGTGCACGGAAAAACCGGCAGAAGAGACGAGTGCAGTTGTCGCCCCTGAGGCCACAGCAGCAGCAGTTTCCGATGACAAAACAACATATATAGTTGGTATTGACGGAGAGTATCCACCATACAGTTTCATTGACAAAAATGGCGAACCACAAGGATTTGATGTGGAATCAGTGAAGTGGATTGCCAATGAGATGGGCTTTAACGTCAAGATTCAGGCTATGGCATGGGACGGTATTATTCCCGCTCTGCAGGCAGGTAAGATTGACATGGTCTACTCCGGAATGACCATCACCGATGAACGGAAAGAAGTTGTCAATTTCAGCGACCCATACTGGAAAGTAAATCAGTCAGTAGCGGTTCATGATGACACAGAGTTCACTATGGAAGACTTCAAGGCAGGTGCCGGAAAAGTTGGTGCACAGCGCGGAACCACCGGGGCTTTCTGGGCAGAGGAAAACCTGGTCAATAAGAGCATAATATCCGCTGACATGCTGGTAACCTATGATAATTTCCCACTGGTAGCAACAGACCTTCAGAATAAGCGTATTGATTTCGCCATATATGACCGGCCACCAATGCTTGATGCAATTGCAGGTAAACCGCTTCATCTCATCGGAGAAATTGATACCGGCGAAGAGTATGGTATTGCAATCAGAAAGACAGATACTGAACTTCTTGAGACCATGAATGAAGGACTTGTCCGTCTGATGGCATCTCCAAAATGGGATGAGCTCAAGCAGCAGTATGAGATGGAATAAATCAATTCATCTTTTCTTACTACCTATTACTGATTACAAAAGATCCAAGGCCATCCATTATGGATCCAGAAGGAGTTCTTCCAGCTGATCATGATGTCTGGGCCGGAGTTTAACAGATTATGGCATTATCCATTCTAATCGACTGGTTTCCGTATCTTTTCAGTGGAATTGTACTGACACTGGGTCTTGTTGCATCAGCCCTCATTATCGGAGTGGGAGTCGGACTGCCTCTGGCTCTTGGTCAGGTTTATGGGTCACTCCCTGTACGAACAGCAATCGCAACATTCGTTTGGTTTTTCAGAGGTCTTCCTGTACTTGTTCTGTTGTTTTTATTCTATTTCGGCATATTTCCTGCATTGGGACTGGATTTACCTGCATTCTACGTTGGAGCAGTAGTCCTGGGTCTGTGGGGTGCAGCGTACCAGTCACAGGTGTTCCGTGGAGCAATCCAGTCTATTTCCGAAGGACAGATGACCGCTGCACGTTCTCTGGGTATGTCCCGTTTTCAGGCTATCAGAAGTATCATTCTTCCTCAGGCCATGAGAATTGCCCTTCCCGGATGGTCAAATCAGTACCCAGAGATTTTAACCGAGTCATCTGTCTGCTATGCAATCGGTGTCGCTGAGTTACTCACCCGGTCATCACAGATCGTCTCACAAACGTACGTTACCATGCCAATCTACCTTGCCTGTGCAGTAATTTTTATTCTGCTCAGTTATGCAGGCACCTCATGCATTCATTTGGTCGAGAAGAAAATTGCGATACCAGGTTTCGGACCAGGAGGATCATAATCACATGACTGACGACAGATACATTTTACGGCTCGAAAATATTAAAAAAGCCTTTGGAAAAAATGAAGTTCTGAAAGGCGTTTCATTAGAGGTAAAAAAGGGCGAGACAATCTGTTTTATCGGCCCTTCCGGTACAGGAAAAAGTACCCTTCTGCGGTGTATTAATCAGCTGACAATTCCGGATAGTGGAAAGATTTTTTTAAATGATGAAGAAGTCACCCATGCCGGCCCCCGGATAAATTATTTCAGGCAAAAGATCGGTATGGTATTTCAGAACTTTTTCCTGTTTGATCATCTTACCGCCGTCAGAAATGTAGAGGTTGCTCTTCTGAAAGTGAAGAAGATGAATCCGAAAGAAGCACGGGAGAAGGCAATGTTTGAATTAAAACAGGTGGGTATGGCTGACTGGGCGGATCATTATCCTGCCGAACTATCCGGAGGACAGGCCCAGCGGGTATCTATTGCACGAGCCCTTGCCATGGACCCGGACATCATGCTGTTTGATGAACCCACCAGTGCCCTTGATCCCGAACTGACCAGGGAAGTTCTTGAGGTGATGAAAAAACTGGCTGTGGAGGGAATGACTATGCTGGTTGTGACTCATGAGATGGGATTTGCATGTTCTGTTGCCAATAAAATCTGCTTTATGGAACATGGGCACATCAAGGAACAGGGAACCCCTGCTGAACTTCTGAATAATCCTGAGTTTGAACGGTGTAAAGCATTTATTGGAGAATTCAGGGAGTACAGCCAATAAGGCATAACCATGGATCAGATTACCTTTATCTTTAACATTATGGTCCCGGCCTTTACCAATGGCCTGCTCATAACTCTGGCACTCATTGCCGTCACTGCACCTATTGGCTTTCTGCTCGGAGTCGGTATTGCCTGTGGACGGGTATATGGCGGGAAAGGACTGTCATGGCTGATGCATCTGTATACCATCTTCTTCAGGGGCTGTCCGTTATTACTGCTGTTATTTATCCTGTATTTCGGGCTCCCTTCTTTTGGAATAGTCCTGACACCTTTTGTCGCATCGGTTATGGGTTTCATATTCTGTAATAGCGCCTACAACTCCGAATATGTCAGAGGCTCAATATTGTCCGTAAAAGAAGGTCAGTTAATCGCTGCGAAAGCCCTGGGTATGACAAAGAATCAGGCAATATTGAATATTGTATTACCCCAGGCTTTACGACGCTCAATCCCTGGAATTTCAAATGAATTTATTTACCTCATAAAATATTCATCACTTGCGTATATGATCACTGTGATTGAATTGACCGGTGCAAGCAAGCTTATCGCAACAAAATATTTTGCATACAATGAAACCTTCATCGCCGTTGCGATTGTGTACCTTCTCCTTGTTACCATTACAACATTCGGAGCAAGTGCATTGGAGAAAAAATACGCAATTCCGGGATAAACCGGATTATCCTTTTTTCAGAGAACGTTTGGATACACTGTTTCTGATTCAGTCTTTCCATATATTTCATCACCAGGGAATGATGCTTTGACTGCATAGGTTCCCTTGTCACGGGCAGGAAAACTGAATTCAAAATACCCAATTTCATCAGTAGTGACAGGACCCATTGTCTGCCAGATTCGTCTGGCATCGTCTTCACACAGGGCACAACTGTACGAAGGAAGACCAAATGAATACCAGACCTGCCTTACTGGAATACCATTTCCTTCATTATCCCGAAGCCATCCGCTCATCTGACCGGTTTCTCCCATGAAAACACGATTAAAGGGGCCGGATACGGTCAGTTCTGTCTCTTTTACTTTAGCTCGGGGAGTAACTTTTACCGGGACCGTAGGACTTGAATAATCACTGTATCGTGCCTGAAAACTCCAGTCGCCAATGGCATCAGCCTGTAGTTCAATATTAAAAAGTCCATCGGTGCTGGTCTTCAGCTGATAATAGGTATCAGCCCTGCTTTCTTTTGGAGATGTGACCTGCAGAAGAACTCTATCGCCGGGCCTGGATAGTAAGGACGGGACAATGTAACCCTCGACAAAGATTGTGTCGCCGACTTCAATTACTGATTTTGAAGAGGTTAAATCAATGAATGCCGTGTCTGATTCATCACCTGAATCTTCTGCACCAGTAGAATAACCGCATAATATTCCAACGAAAAATAACAAAATGCATATCCGAAAAATTTCTGACCATTTCTTCATATGACTTTCAATAACCTGAGGATCAG
>CAZEWE010000061.1:0-13768 GCA_964515765.1 uncultured Methanospirillum sp.
AAGACGACGGGAAGGGGATTCTTGAGGAGGAAAAATCAAGGATTTTTGAACCGGGATTTGGAAAGAATACGGGTCTCGGACTCTCTTTCTGCAAGGATATTCTCAATTATTCCGGCATTTTAATCAAAGAGACAGGAAAAGCAGGATCCGGAGCACGGTTTGAGATCCTGTTTCCCCCCGGAACCTGGAGAGAGAAAAAGACCTGACCGATTAAAATATGGTATTATCTTCAATAAACCGCTCGATTACCTCTATTTCCCGCTCCAGACTGTCACTCAATTCAAGCGCCTTTGCCCGGCTGAGATACTTCCTGGCTTCAAAGAAATCTCCACCCTGTTTGCATTCATCTGCATACGTGACCATCAGTTCGATGATCTTCGGATTCGGACCAAAGGGGATATTGCGTTCATCCAGAATTTCACGACCATGAGAAAGAATAGCAGGCACATCCGGCTCTGTGCCAGACTTTTCTTTGATGTATGCCAGTTCCCGGGCAGTCTCTGGCGAATCCTCCCACGTGGTGCCCATCAGGTAACAGGTGACTGCACCGGTATAATCACCGGTTTCTGTCAGGTAATATCCCATATTCCGGTAGGCATGGGCCAGGTCATCAGGGTTCCAGGCATACTCAAAACATTGGATCGTGAGATTGCGAAATTCATCCAGGTTTCCTTCTTCCAGGCAGAGATCAGCACGTGCAAACAATATGGAATCATTGACCGGACTCAATACTGAAAGTGATGTAAAAATGGCACGTGCCTTCTCCTTATCCCCGTTCAGTGCAGAGAGTTGCCCGGACTGGAACAGGATGTCACAGTTGAGATAGGGATGGACTTTATAATCCTGTTCTGGTGAGAGCCAGGTTATATAATATGCATACTCGATAAAATCCCGAAATGACAGATATTTTCCATCGCCTTCTTCCGGATGTTCAGCATAGGGAAGGATATATGACAACGCTGACTCTGCAGCGGTTCCATTTCGCTCTTCCAGGAGTGAACGGACATCTCCAAGGACCGCCTCTACAATCAAATCAGGGTTTTGAACCAGGGAAATGAAGGTCTGAAATTCCGTATGAGAAAATGACTGGATTGCCAAAGATGCAATGACGTCAGATATCTCCCTCTGACATGGATGTCCTGCATAATGTCGCTCCATATCTGTGAGGTATTCCAGAACCTGACTTTTTTCACCGGGAACATGCTCCCGGATGTGCGTTCGTATTCCTGCACAACTCTCTGGTGATGTCATTCTCATTTCTCCCAAATCTTCCTCTCATAGGATAGGACTTCAGCCATGATGATAAATAGCTTTCAGGCTCGCAAGAATTTTTGTTCCTGAACAGACGATCTATTGGTATGCAGCTCCAAAAGCAGGGGATCCGGGTTTTCGGGATCTCCGAGTCTTTTGCACACCGGGACTGGTCGGTTCTCTGCGGTGTTGTTATGCGTCGGGACCTGCATATTGACGGTTTCTGCTTTGGAAAAGTCCGGGTAGGGGGGATGGATGCAACGGAAGAGATAATCCGGATGACTGCATCCCTTGATCGTCAGGACGTCAATGCTATCCTCCTGAACGGGTGTGTCATCGCCTGGTATAATGTAATTAATCCGGTGGAGATTATGGAAAAAACCGGACTGCCGGTCATTTGTGTCTCATATAAGGATTCAGAAGGCCTCTCAGGTCACATCAGGCATCATTTTCCGGATGATGAAGAGCGGGTCAGGCAGTATGAAAATCTTGGTGAGCGGATATCCATCCATGTGAAAACCGGATTGTCTCTTTTCGCCCGGGGATATGGATGCACAGAGCAGGAGGTCAGGCAACTGTGCAGGATCTTTACCCTCCATGGGAAGATACCTGAACCACTCCGGGTTGCCCGCCTGTGTGCCCGAACCGTCATGCAGCAAGCCAGGACAGATACTCCTCCCCCCGCATCACCATAGAGCGTTCCAGCACCTGATACCTCCGCATAGTACTCTGGTGATCAAGAGAGAGTATATATGCGCAAACATGACTCTCATCAGAAGAAATCGAGAGCAGAACCCCAATGATTGAGAACACGGAAGAGAAGAGAGCAGAGTTACTTAAAGTTATACCGGTAATTGATCAGCTAGGATACAGATCTCTGTTCCCTGCTTACCCTTCCGGGGAAAGAAATACACATGGAATGGAGACTGGCGGTAAGAATATGAATCCGAGACGATTGTTTGTTGGAAACCTGACATATACCGTTGATGAGAAACAGCTGTGGGGACTCTTCTCACGGTATGGTGAGGTTGTCGGTGTCCGTGTCATCGAAGGGAAGGGATACGGATTTGTAGAGATGGAAAGTTTTGAGGATGCACGGGCTGCACGAAATGCCCTGAATGAGACTGAGTTCCAGGGAAGGAACCTCCTCATTGATGATGTCCGACCGCCGAAGCCGAAGCAGGGATTCCAGCAGAGACCAGGTGCAAATTATCAGGGGAAAAGACCTGTATCATCCGGCCCATCCGGGAGATCGGGAAAGAGAGGACCTGGAGATCAGAGAGGAAGACCTCCAACCGGCAGAGCGGGTGCAGGGAGCGGACGCCCACGGCAGAGAGAACCCGACCAACCTGAACGGGTATTAACCAGTGCCACACGGCCACCCCGTGATGATAAGAAACCTGTCGTCAAGAAAAAACCAAGAACTGCTTCACCGGCAGAGGGAAAACCCTCACAGGGAAAAAAGACCCGCTTCTGGCCTGGTGGCAGAAGATAATCACTATTTTTTCAGAAGAACCATTCGCTTTTTAAAAAATTTTCTCCGACCCCGGCTATTACCGGTGGTCCGGGAACATTTCAGATGAAGGGGCCGCAGGATTGGTAATGTACCGTATGATGAGCCTGATGACCTCCGGGTTTTTCGGGAGATGAATATGGCAATAATGATAGGGTTCAGCCTGCAGACTGGCAGGGTCGGTCGGGATAAGGTCAAATTCAGTCCCCGGAAGGTATGAATCATAATGGGGAATCACCCCGTCTCCAAGCCAGGTGGTCCGCCAGGTTTCATCATGTCCGAGCACCCAGGTCCTCCCTTCAAAACTTGGGAAGAATGCCGGATCTCCTGACCGGTTGGCGGAGAGAATATTCCGGTACCTGATATCAGGTCTGATTCCTGCATTGCATAATTCTTCTGTCTCCCGGCTCCTGATTCGAAGCCCCTGGACATTCACATCCTGTCCGGGTTCATACCGCTCTGGAACAAATTCACCGGAGAGGACATCAATAACCTTCGGTCCGTGAATTGGATCATTGAATATCTCAGCCATTGAAGAGCCCTGATTTGGAACACCTATCTCAATCAGCTGGCGAACCTTCTCCTCCCTTTTTTTTCCGTCAAACACTTCCACATAATACCGTGTAACATACCCACCCATCGAGTGACAGACAATATCAACAGGACCGGAATATCCGGTAACTCGCCTCTTCTCATGAAGGAAGGATTTGAGCTGGTGGGCGATATGGGAGATCGTTGATTCGTAAAGGCCGGAGTAATCAAAGAGCCAGATCTTTTCAGGTGGGATCTTTACCTGCTCAATAAGCCTTCGCCAGATACCCGGATGACTCTTCCACCCATGAACCAGAACTAACGGAACAGACTCCATGGTCAATCAGTCTGCCTGGCAGGACAGAAGTTACAGATGGAGAAGAATACATCCTTTTCCTTGTCACGAATCGGACAAAAGTACTCTTCACCGTGTTTTTCAACAACCAGGCCGCCAGGAAACGGCATCCCAACCGGGTGACCTGGCAGGTCTTCGACGAACATGGTATAGGCTGCAATCAGATAGTAAAAAAGCCGATGCTTCGGGCTCCATATCTCCGGGTTTTTCCACATGCCCTCATCCCATGCCATGCATCCGTCAGGTATCATCTGGCAGTAGGAAAGGAATAATTCAGGATCACGGAATGGATCAGAACACTTCCGAAAGAGCCCGCTTCTGTACCTGGAGAGGAGCATATGGTGAGCCCCGAATATCTGGTCCCTGAAATATGATCTGATTTTATTCCGGTAATGTGCTGGAAGTCGCTCAATCTCAAGATTTAGTCTCCCGCCGATAACCTGCAGTTCAAATACTGAGTATTTCAGAATTTCATCAGCAACAATGGTGCCAAGATCACCTTTGTGAGCCGCACCAGCCAATCGTCCCACAATAGCTTCTATTTTTGATCGCTCTGGATCTGTCATCCCACAGCAGACCCGTTCAGTTATCACTGGTTATACATGAAACCGGAGATACAATATAGCTTCATACAACGTGCCCCATAGGAAGCAGCGACGAAAGGTCAAGGTGTCCACTACTATTACCTTTCCAAGACGACATATAGGAGATGGTACCTTCGAATATCTCCGCTCTCATCATCCTCATCAGTGGCATTATCGGCATTGTCATTATAAAGACTGTCGGAAATCTGCTTAGATCACGGGCAAAACGGACCGAAAGTGTCATAGATGATATCATCCTTTCATCAATCGGAAAACCCCTGATCCTCTTCCTCGTCATCATAACCATCTATTCCTCTCTGGCTACAAGCACCCTCATTCCCGCTGAATACACCTGGATCCTGGACAACAGATACCTGATGGTCTGCATTACCATCCTTGCGACCTGGATCTTCTGGTCATTTGTGAAAAATGTAGCAAACCAGTATGAAGAACATATACTCCAGTCTGCATCAAATGAAGCAGGGATCAGGTTCTATCACTTCTTCAGATCAACATTCAGTTATATAGTCTGGATTATTGCAGGACTCATTATTCTTAAAATACTCAATGTTGACATTACCCCTCTTCTTGCTGCCGGAGGTATTGTCGGAATTGCAGCTGGGTTTGCAGGGAAGGATATCCTGGGCAACTTCTTTTCAGGGGCACTGCTTGCAGCGGATCAGCCCTTCCATATCGGTGATCGGATACAGGTGCAGGAGTTCATCGGTGATGTGATCACGATCGGGCCCAGAAGTACGAGAATAAAAACCCTTGACAGTCAACTCGTCACTATTCCGAATTCAATCCTCACCAATGATGTGGTGATCAATTACGCAGAACCGAACCAGGAGATCAAAGTCCGGATTAATCTTGGGGTAGCTTACGGCAGTGATATTGAAAAAGTCAAGGCACTCCTTTTAAAGATTGCAGATGAGATCATTGATATCGGCCTCTGCCTTCGTGATCCGAAACCCTCGGTTTTTTTCCTTGATTTCGCAGAATCCAGTCTGAACCTGCAGATGATAATCTGGACCGACAAGTATACCCAGACATTCGAGATTCGTGACTTTATAAACTGCCGTATTCAGAAGGAATTCGAGGAGCAGGGCATTGAGATACCGTTCCCCCAGATGGATGTTCATCTGAAAAAGGAAGGATAAATTCCAATATACTGATATATCATTCTTATGCTTCGGAGATGAATACTGTTTATGGAACTCACCCCCATGGAACTTTTTCAGAAAGAAGCCCCTGAAGCTGCAGCAGCGTTCAATGGTCTAATCCAGGCACTTATTGCATCAAAGGGATTAGACCAGAAGACAAAGCAATTAATCTACATCGCCATGAAAACAGCAATGGGTGATGACCGGGCCGTCAGGGCTCACCTTCCAATGGCAAAAGCAGTGGGGGCTACCAGGGAGGAGATGGTTGATGCAGTACTCCTGACCCTCACCGTCAGCGGCATATCTGGTGTATTAAAAGTTCTCCCCTTGATAGTTGAGATGTATGATAAAAAATGAGCATCGGAAAGGCTGAATATCTCCGGACCCTGACGGTCTCAACGCTTCAGAGCAGGTCAGTACCCATCGGTACTGAACTGGATGGAACTTCCCCTCCGTCCATCTTCATTGGAAGTGCCGGATACCCGAAGGTCTATGCCGGACCGCTTATTACTCCTGAGCATGGAGATACGGGTGTATATGACACACCGGAGTCATGGATCCCTGCACAGAAATCACAGGAGGAGATTATCGGATACCGGCTCAGTCTGGTACGGGGAAAACGACTTGTTGAGACAACCGATATACACAGCAGATTTGTCAGTCAGCTGCAGGAGATCGTGCTGTCAGATACTTCGGTTGAGAGTGAGGCTGCATTTCTTGAGGTTCCCACTGGTTTTTCATTAAGCGAAGAGCATGCACCCTTTGGACCAAGTGCTTCAATTGAAAAACTCTCCTGTGAGCCGGTGAGATGGAACCACCATCTTGAGCGTGTCTTTGATGATACTGACCTGCTTTCAAAGGAGGCAGTCATAAACCTCCATCAGGAAAGAGTTCCATTTTCTGCGATTCAAAAGGCATTCTCCGCAGGAACCATGGGGAACGGCAAGAAGCGGCATCTCGTTCCGACCAGGTGGTCCATTACCGCGGTGGACAGCACCCTTGCTGATTCTCTCTACACCCGGGTAAAAAAATTCAGTCCGATAGATACCTGGCGGGTTCATGAATTTTCCAGTCTTCATAACCGGTATGCCGTCATTCTCACCCCGACCGGGTGGCAGTATGAATGGACTGAGGCATTTATCAGGGTTCTTGGTGATGAGAAACTTGTCTTTTCAGACTCAGAAATAAAACGGCCAAAGACAGAATACTCCTCTGTCGGGGGCTGTTATTACTCGTGTAAAATGGCAGTCCTTGAAGCACTGTTGCGGGAACAAAAACAGGCCGGAGCAATCGTTCTCAGGGAGGCAACCGAGGGATATGTGCCTCTCGGGGTATTTAATGTCCGTGAAAATGTCAGAAATGCGATGCTTACCCAGGGAAAGGAATTTGAATCATTCAAGGATGCATTCTCCTATGTGTCAGGGACGATGACACTGGAGCCGGAGTACTTCATGAAATCCGGACGACTGCTCAGGAGCCTTATGAAAGAACAGCAGACTCGTCTTTCTGACTTTACTTCCTGCAAAACGAAGAACTCTGACGAGGAGGAACTATGATAAATGATAAGCCTCAAGAATGTATATAGACGTCCCGGCCCCCGGTTTTGCCAGGACAGCATTCAGAAAGAGGTCACTTCCTGATGACGGAAAAGAAGAAGATCCTGATAATTGACGATGAAGCAGTCTTTCGGAAAACACTGAAGGAAGACCTTTCTTATTGTGGATATGTGTGCAAGACGGCTGAATCTCCGTCAGAAGGAATGCGATTTTTAAAGACCGATACCTTTGATCTCATCCTTCTTGATATCATGATGGAACCACTCGATGGCTGGGATACCCTTGACCTTATTAAAAGCCTGACTCATGGGTATGAAACCCCGGTCATCATGGTATCATCCAAGAAGATGGATCTTGTCGAGGTCATCAGGTACGGTGAACGGCTGTATGGGTATATGGCAAAACCCCTCACCAGGGAAGAGATCTGTGCAGGAGTATACTCCTTTTTCCGCTGGTTTGAATCCCTGCATGAAGCTGCTGAGAAAATCAGCACCGAATCCGTTTCACCGGAGGATATTGCCCTCTGGCTTGATCTCTCACGGAAGGTGCGGGTGATTACTGACCTTCGGGCAGAGGCAGCTCTTATCTGTCTTCCTGATATGAACCGGACTGAAGAAGAGTGCAGAGACCAGTTAAATGCTCAGGTGGATGAGATGATCCAGGAAAAACGCTCAAAACTGGAAGAACTTGAGCAAAAATACCCGATTTTACACACAATACCCCAGTGATCGGGGAACAAATAAAAAAAAAGATTTAGTATCTTCTGCGGTCGCCGCCAAAGCCACCGCTGCTTCTTCCACCGCCGCCACCATAGCCGCGGTTGCCACCAAATGAACCACTTCCGCCAAATTCACGGCGTGGCTGCATTGGACGTGCTTCATCAATCCGGAGGGTCCTTCCACCAAATTCGGTCTGGTTCAGAGAGTCCATTGCGTTTTGTGCCTCTTCAGAGGAACTCATCTCAACAAAGCCAAAGCCCTTCTGCTCGATAAGCTTGACACTCTCAATGGTGCCGAACGGAGCGAACAGTTCTCTGATCTGGGCCTCGTTTGCGGAGTAGGGGAGGTTCCCAACGTATAATCTCTTTCCTTCCATTATCAATCACTTATCTTTTGCATCCGTGTAATTGGCAGACACGGATCCTGAGATCCTCTCTGCCAGAGACATAACCGAGAATAGCGTGACACAAAACACTTCAGACCGAAGGATGCTCAGGGACTATTTCAGAATTGCTCAAACGTCTGCTATACAATAATTGACGCCGAAGTATATCAAGTATCACCATACAAGTAAGGATTACCGGTATCCTTCCCAGCAGGCCTCACAACCGATGAAGGAATCATCATCAGGAGAAGTTATGCTGATCATCCCCCCTGCCTTCTTCATATTATTCGTGGTATTGGTATCATGAGTAAGATTATCAGGATCGATCATGACTGAAAAGATATACCCTCCATACTCGATCGTGTTTGGAAGTTTATATGCAAGGGTCATGGTCTTCTCTTCTCCGGCCATGAGTGCCGGGAACGTGCTGGTTACCGGATCCAGAGGAAAGGTCCCAAGGTAGCCACTCACATTGACCATATGCCCGGGAGTGTCATTCAGCCCGGTGTTTTTTACTCCAAGGGATGGATGTAACACACCTCCCTTCTGTGTCGTGCTCTCATACACCGGTATATCAACAAACCGGACCTGGTAATCCGGTCCAAAGCCGGTGGAATGGGTGACAGGGGACTGGCTCGGTGTTGCATTATCATCCAGGGACAACACATCTGCCGCTCCAATGCCTGAAAATATCAGGATAATGCCTACGAACATCAGGAGCACAGGATACCGGTTCTTCATATCATACAGGTATGATGGCATAACTCAACAAATTGCCTGTGAAAAATCAGTATAAGTAATCACAGGCATAGGGCATCTGCCGGTCATACTTTTCCTGATAGTAGGGGTTGGTCAGAACCATGAGGTGCATATCATCTGATGCAGTCATGTTCATCACCGCTCCCGGAGCGACATAGATGATTGAATTACTGCTCACCGGATACTCATGGCATCCCACCCACATAGTCCCAAAGCCTGAAAGAACCGTTATCAGTTGATACCGGCTCTCAACATAGTGATCAGCGATGGACGAGCCTTCTGATATCCGGGCAGTTCCAATATCAAATCCAAGATGGTACGGGCCTTCCAGGGGATGCAGGAGCCGTGAAAAAGTGAATGACTGCTGTGCACTGGCGTTTCCCAGTTCAATCGACGTCACCTGATCTTCGGAGATCACATGGGTTTCATTTGACAAGTCCTCCTGCTCTGTTGTACTATTCTGTTCAGATGAGCGGGCGTCATTCTGAACTGATGACCAGTCAATCACTGAGAAGAACCGGAGCGTCTCATTTGCTGCATTCTCAAATCTCCTGATGGTCTGAGGCGGGATATATACTACCTGACCACGCTCAGCCAGAACCTCTTCTTCATTGACGGTCAGCCGGAGTGAACCTTCGGTTATATAAATGACCTCGGGAACCGGAAGGATAGCATCAGGTGAGAGGATACCACCGTCTTCAGACGTAAATATCTGCACAGACAGGTTTTGTGACAGGGATAATCCTCCCATCCGGTCAAGAAGAGAACCTACATCAAATGTCCGGATATAATCATCAAACTGAACTTCATCCCATTCTTCACCGGTGATAAGTATTCCTTCTGACCCCTCCCATATTTCATCAGCACCGCTTATACAGGAAAAAGAGGCGATGAGCAGAAGTTGTATTATTATTACTCTCAAAAGGATTGACCCTGCAGACATACAATCAACGTTGCCTGCGAGGTATTATCATGATTTTTATCCATCGCATCAGGGAAGGCATAGAAGGGAGGGGAGGCCCTTCTTCACATCCAGTACAGGGGATTGAGAACCTTGGTGAGGGACGCAATCAGCCCCAGCAGCAGAACCAGAAATAGCACGAGGAGGGCTATCGGCACCACAACAACCATAATCGAACGAAGATATGACAGACCGGCACACTCCTTCAATCCATGAACGGTAATGAAGAGTGACCAGAGAAAACCGATGATGCCGATAACAGGTATCCAGCCGATGAGAAATACCGGAGTTGCAGCATACATCAGGACTTTTATCGTCTGAAATATCCCCTCCTCACCTCCTGCAAGGAGAACAAAGGCATGAAGCAGACCTCCCAGGATGAATACCAGATACAGACCAATCAGAAAAGTTCCAAGCGCTAGTAATAATCCAAATTCTGTGAAGAGGGGACAGATCTTCTGGACAATAATGGGACCAAACACAGGAAACGCCATCATAAAATCCATCATCTTCATGGAATTTCCAATCATCCGGACAATACCTGCCAGAACGGCAAAGAATATGAGAAGGAGTGTATAGTGCTGATATGCCATGGGAAGTCCGGCATTTTTGATTGAAGAGAAGAAATCGGAGGGCTTTATGAGGATGCTCCGTATATCACTACCCAGCCTTTCTATCATACACAATACTCTGCATACATGAGTATAGATATTCGCCAGGGGTCACATTCTCATTCTATCAGAACCAACCTCTGGTACTGACACGTGTCAGATTTCGGAGCCATCGTATGCGAAAAAATCATGCATTCTATTCATTTATCACTCTGATGCTCATGCTTCTTGTGTGCATGCCTGGCGGAGTGCTGGCAGAAGATTCAGAAGAGACAAGTACTGATATCGAAGAAGAGCAGACACCAGTACCATCAAACCCGGTCATCGGCCTCCTCTATAACGGGACCGTTGATCCGGAGAGTTCAATATCAGTTACAACTGAATCCGGTTCCTCATATACAATACCCGGGAACACCCCGATTGGAGCTCTTGAGGCCCTAATGAGCGCCGGAGCAATAGACAAACTCTCTATCGGCGATGAACTCATGGAAAAGAAGGGTACCCTTCTTCTGCATGGAATCGGAAACCTCTCATCCGGTGACGGGAATGGGTGGTATGTAAAAGTGAACGGAGAGCGGCTTGAAGATGTTGTTCTTGCTGAAACCATGGGTCTTTCCCGGTACACCCTGAAAGAAGGGGATGTTGTCCTGTACACGCTCGGGGATCCAAAGGGTATGGCATCAGATTCAAAAGCATACCTGACGGTTACCATCGGGATGATACGTGAAGTGGAGCCTGAGCCTGTGAAAGAACCATCTGGTGAGAGTACCCCTGATGAAGAGACAGGAGAGAGCACACCAGAATCAGATGGTGAGACTGAGCAACCCGCTGCAGAAACCGAACGCGTTTCAGATGAGACGACAGAAGAGGAAAAACCGGAAAAGACCACGAATGGCAGTCAGGAGGTACTGTATACCGGTTCAATGTCCCTTCCGTCAGGTACCGTGACCATTGAGACAACCGGCGGGGAGTATGACATCGATGCTGCAACTCCGCTGGGATTATTATATGAACTCCTTGAAGATGACAAGATATCAGCCCTGAACGTGCATGACAAGGCAATGAAAAAGGGAGGTATTCTAATCCTGGAGGGAATTGATGATTATCAGTTTACAGGCGATAAAACCTGGTTTGTTCTGGTAAATAATGCCCTCTTAAAAGACTATCTCTATGATACAGAAGGCCTGAATGTCTACAAAATCAAATCAGGGGATGAAGTCGGATACTACTTTGGTGAACCTTCAGAGCCGGCAGATGCTGCACAGGCAAAACTGGTTATCACCATCGAATAACCTTTTTATAAAACTACAAAGATGAAATATCCCACACAATAGGAACAGGCGTTCATGAGAATGCTATAGAGGATAGCATCTTTTAACGCAAGATGAAATGCCATTTTCAGAGGAAAGATCTCACATACAACCACCCCGAATTCCAGGAGGGGGAGGGGGAGGTCATGGATGAGATACAGGTAGTTTATGGCCGGATTTGTCACACCATTGATCAGCAGGATGACAGCGCAGATCTTCAGGTACGACTTCCTGATGAAAAGTGAGAGAACAATACATTCACAGATCGTTGTGAGAACAAGAGCCCGGATAAAAAGAAGAATGAGATCCATACCTGAATAGAATCAGGAAAACGCCGGGGGAACCGGTTCTTCATCTCCGGAGATGGGAACCTGGATAACGGTCCCGTCTGTATACCCGAATAATGCAGACTCTTTTATCACATCAAAGCTGGTTTCATTCAGGGATGTAATGTTTAAGACGACCGTGACATTTTCAATTCCCAGCTCATCTTCGAAAAAGGCTCCTTTTGGCAGACTGATATTTGCCGTAAGGAAGGGAAGGCTGGAAAGGTATGAAGAAACTTCGCTCTCATTCGTTTCATCGGGGAGGGCATCATCCGCATGTACATCAGCAATTTTATCAGAATCAATATCTGCTGACGGAATGGCATGCAGAACAAACCCATCCAGTTTATACCCACCGCCAAATATTCCGTCCTGAATGACGAACGGATACTCCCAACCCCAGATTGCACTGCTGGTTATAAAGAGATAGTCTGAAAACTGCTCGAAATTAGAGATATCATACTGGTAGGAATAGGTGGATACCCCTTCAACTGCCACATCCGCAGATGCGTATGAGAACAGAAACCCTGTGACCAGGATAAGGACAATCATCCGGTACATGATAATACACCAGATGAATACTCAATCCATGAGGGCATCATCCTTCCGGTGAAAAAATTTATAAAAGGACCGGGTGGTCTATCAGGAACACACGGATTCGCTTATCTGAAATATCGGCCCGATCTCCAGCCATGATACCTGCTGACACATATGAGTTGGCACTGCTCTTCTCCCCTCTCTCCATGAGTGATGCAGCCTGCTTGAAATTATCGGCAAACTGGCTCATCCGATCGATGAAGTCATAGTAGTTCAGCCTGACATAATCCATCTTCTTTGGAAATGTGCTGCCATCATTATTGTTTCGAATCAGGTGGAGAAGTTCATCAACCCGTGAACTGGCAAGGGCAGGATCTTCTGCTTCCCATGCACTCAGAACCTTCTTCTTTCCTTCCTGAATCAGGTCCAGCTTGGTCAGTACGAGCTCACTGAACGCCAGGTTCGGATCAGCTGTCGGTGTTGGCAGGGGTGTTTCGGATAGGTTAGGCTGAACAGGAGGTACGGGTATTTCCTGCTCACTAACCTGGGCCGGTTCTTCAGACTGGTTCACCACTTCCTCTACCACTGCCATCGTTGGTTCAGCAGTTGGAAGCTCTGTCACCGGAATTTCAGGTACTATAGGGGTGACCGGGGACTGCTGAACACATCCGGCCATGAGTATCCCTGCAAAGAGAACAAGAATCACGATGGGATATCGTATCATACACTGATGTTGACGTCATATACCAATATGGTATCTAAAAACCGTTTTCACACAAACGGATGAGGAGTATATACCCATGTGATCGTGTGGTGACACAGATGAACCAATCGACGGGGGGAGATACACAGGTATTATCTGGATGTCCGCTCAGGAACAGTCTGGCCAAAAACGATTGGTTTGAGTAGATATACAAGATGAAACCTCCCGGTGCCGTTCATTTGGCACGCACTTCTGCCCATGCCGGTTAAAACAGTCATTGGCATGATCCACCTGCGATTATATGAGATCGGGAATAGACCGGCAATACTCATTCCATTTTTTATAAAGAGTCATTTCACCCCGGAAATCGATTTAACCAGACGATATCACCGGTTTAAACATGAATCACCGTTACAAGGAGTTCAGGGTGATCTGATATTCTTATGAGGTCAGAACAGGGAACAATTTCTCCCTGAAATTTATTGAATGATTTTTATTTCACGA
>CAZEWE010000062.1:0-13764 GCA_964515765.1 uncultured Methanospirillum sp.
ATCCGCATATTCTGTTATAATCCCTTAGATATTCCCATCCTGCTCATTGAAGAAGCTTTTTGAATGTATAAAGGAAAGATGTACCAAATATTCAGAATTCCGATATTTCATACAACTGGTGTACCTTCATGAAAGTGTTTTTTATAGGATTTGGTCAGGCTGGTGGCAAAATTGTTGACCGGTTCATTGAATTTGACAATAGAACCAATGGCAGCAGTTTTCGTGCTATTGCAGTAAATACAGCCAGAACTGATCTGATGGGATTACAAAACCTCGATTTTGAGGATCGTGTCCTGATTGGTCAGACGAGCGTCAAGGGTCATGGCGTGGGGACCGATAATGATACCGGTGCCCAGATTACTTTTGACGAGATTGATATCATCATGAATGCCATTGATCGCAAGGGTATAGGCGAAACAGAAGCATTCATCATCGTATCAGGACTTGGTGGCGGTACTGGTTCAGGTGGTTCACCTGTTCTTGCACGGCACCTGAAGAAGATCTATAAAGAGCCGGTATATGTCCTGGGTATTCTCCCGGCTCCAGAAGAAGGACGGTTATATTCCTATAATGCAGCACGAAGTCTTGCAACCCTGGTAAAAGAAGCAGATAATGTCATTCTCTTTGACAACAGCGCCTGGAAAAATGAGGGCGAGAGTATTAAGGGTGCATTTGACCGGTTGAATGATGAAATTGTCCGCAGATTTGGGTTATTGTTCCGTGCAGGAGAGATAGGGCATCAGGGTATTGGTGAGATGGTCGTCGATTCCAGTGAGATCATCAATACCCTCCGGGGTGGAGGTATCAGTTCTGTCGGATATGCCATCAGTGAAGTTATTGATTCTACTCCGGTGGAGAAGGACCGGAGTTTCTTTGATCGGATTATCGGAAGGAAACAGATAGAAGAACGACGTCCGGAGGATAAGCTGCTTGGTGAGGATAAGACCTCACGGATTTTATCCCTGGTCAGACGGGCGATGCTTGGCCGGCTCACCCTGCCCTGTGAATATACCACAACAAGCAGGGCTCTGGTTCTGGTTGCCGGACCACCTGATGATCTTGACCGGAAAGGAATTGAAAAATCCAAGAGCTGGGTTGAGGAGAACATCGCCGGTGTTGAGGTACGAGGCGGAGATTATCCGGCCCAGAGCAGGTATGTTGCAGCTGTCGTTCTTTTAGCATCCATTGCAGATGCTCCACGGGTCACGAACCTCCTGGAGATTGCAAAGGAGACAAAAGCTACGTCCGAACGAATCGATGAAGAGAATGTTCTGAAACTGGATGAGAGTATTGAACCACTCTTTGAGTGAGGAAGTTATGAAGACTGGATCACTAATCATCTTTTTAAGCATCATTTTATGTTTCATTGCTATCCCGGCAATGGCCAGTGTTGAAGTCGGACATGTGAATGTGAAGCCTTCCGGAGATTTGGAATCCGGGAAGTCGAACGTCACAGCAGATTTGCAACTGAGTTTTATCTCAATAGGTGGGGAAACCTTCCCCAGTGATGAGAGTATATCCATAAAAACCGAACTTGATAACCCGGTCTGGACATACTCCATTATCCTTGATGGTATTGAAAATCCACGGCCACCGGTCAGCAAGAAACAACTTGACCTCTCCGGATGGGAACTCTCCTATGAGAACGTCGATGAAAGCGTAAAAATCAGTCTGAAAGGGATGGCACCAAAGGTCGACAGTTCAAGAGAGATTGAACTGGTGTCTGTCAATGTCGCAACTCCGGGAGGAAGGGTCAAAGAAACGGTGAAGAATGTTACCGCATTTGTCACCAATCCCGGGGAACTGACAGGCGATATATCATCGGTAAAAGAGGCATATTCTAAACTTGAGAAGGATATTGCCCAGAATAAGGCTGATGGTATTGATGTTTCCAAGGCTGAAGCAAAGGCAAAAGAGGCATTAAGTTCACTCAATTCTGCAGCCGGTGCAAGTTATTCAAATGCTCAGGTCTACATCAAGAATGCAAATACCTACATCAAGGATGCATATTCGATGCTTGACATGGGTCTGTCCCAGAAAGCTATCAATGAAGCAAAAGAAGCCATAGACAAGACTGATGAATGGATCAGTTACTTTAAGACCGAAAAAGAACTCGGCAGTGATCCACGTCTTGCCCCGATCATTACCAAGCGGGAGTTTGCTGCAGAAGATGCAGGGGATGCAAAAGAACTCTTTGATGCTGGTAAATACACTGAAGCCAGGAAGAAAGCTGAAGAAGCATATCAGAAGGCAGATGAAGTATTCACAGCAACTCAGGATTTAAATACAGAACTAGAAGCTGCACCCAAGGGGATGGAACTTCCTGACCTCTCCGGAATTCTCATCTATGTTGTCGGAATCATTGTTGTTGCAGTCGTCGGTTTCATTCTTTTCCGAATCATGAAAAGTCGTGGTGGAAAAGGTGGCGGAAAGGGTGGCAGCGGCGGCGGTGGCAGTTTCGGCTCCCGTGACAAGCCAAAGAAGAAGTCAACTGCTCATCAGTACGATGAGCTCTTTTAAGTATCCTTTTTTATTTTCCCTTTTGTATTCGTTCATCCGGACCAGTTCAGGTGAAAAAGAAACCTGATGGTCACTGCCGGATATCAGTCCGTATATATGTGGGTCGTACGGTATGAGCACACAAAAAAAGATTGGATATTTAATTCAGAGCGGTTTGATTCGCTTTAACAAAAACATCAAGATTGACCGTCCCCATCTTTCCATCCCGAAGGAAGTACCACTCCAGAGCCCGTTGCTGGTTGTCATACAAGGAAAACCAGTAACTGAGGTGATATGCTCTCTTCTCATATCCGGGCAGGGATGAATAACTGTCTGTATCATGGGTGAGTATAAGATCCGGCTCTTTTCCACTCCATACCATCGGATCAACCTTTTTGCCATAAAACAGGATCTTGTCCCATCTGCCACCCCGGTAGTACCAGGGAAGCGGCCAGTAGGAATCAGATGCCACAACCACCGTATCTGCAGTATCGATCAACGCCATGACATCCCGCATATCCTCTGAGTTCTGGACCTGGACGATAGGTTCATTGATATCAACCGGAGTAAAGCAGACATGCATGGTCATTCCGAGCAGGAATACAAGGGTGATGAGCCCTGCATATACTTTCTTGCCTTCTATCCGGTAGGATGCAAGAAGGATGAGCGGGAATAACTGATGTATTAAAAGCCAGGGAACTTTCTCTCCGACCCATCCATAAAACACCAGGGTAGTACCGGTCCAGATGAGGAGAAGGATCATGATAAATGATGTTTTTACTCCCGGGATATCTTGATCTTCAGGATTGGCTTTTCTTACCTGACTGAGTCCTTTGTCTTTCCATCCCCACTGCCATATGGCATAGACAGCCAGGATAAGCAGGGGGATTTCATAGAGAAGGAACATGAGAAGATACCAGTATGGCGGGCCACAGAGCCGGCACTGGTCATGCATGGATGTCCAGTGTTCAATCGCCTTGAATGGAGCCTCGAAAAACATCTGTGGATGGTGGAAGAACGATGTATAGAATAGGAATCCAATACCCGCTGCTATCAACACTGCCCCGATAAGATCACGTTTCCATGTATCGGGAAGGGTAATGCGACGGTAATAGAGCAGGGTGAAGAAAAACAACCCGAATATCAGTATTGCAACTGGCATGTCCTCTTTCAGACACATGCCACATGCTGCAGCAAACCCTGCCAGGAATGCCCAGCCCGGCTTTTTGAATTCAATATATGCAAGGATTGCCAGAAGCAGCAGAACGGTGAAGAATAACTGAAAGATATCATGGCGCAGGAATCGTGAAAAATACACCATATCCGGCGAAAATGCAAAGAACAGAGCTGCCCAGACTGCATGGTTTTTTGATAACCAGCCGGTCCTGTAAATACCATAGATAAGGATTATAATAGCAGATCCGAATACTGCTGGTAAAAGCCTGGCAATAAGGTCAGAATCCCCAAAGATTCTGAACATCGCTGCGGTGATGTAATAGAGAAACGGCCCGTGATACATGGGATCATACTGGTAGACTCCTTTTGTAAGGAGTTCATAACTGAACCATGCATGGATGGCCTCATCATGATGCAGTAATTTGAGATTCGGCAGGATTACACGAAGAATGAACCCTGCAAGAAAAATGATCCCGAAGATCTTTGCAACAGAACAATGTGTATATCGTTCCCGTAATACCTGAATATTCATTGTTATTCTGCCTCGGAAGGTATACCGTACAGTTCCGTAGAACAGGTATGTTTGTATGAAAAAATGCGTCTAGTTGATATTTACATCTGTTCCCTGTCGCCCAATAAAATAGAAAAGAAGGTAGCTCCCTGAGGAGGTACTGTGGACGATATTGGGATTATTGCGGCTTGTCTGAAAAGCCACCCATATTTGTCTCAGCTTTCAAGGACAATCTCAATACCGATGTCCTTTGGTACCTGGGTACGCATGAGCTGACGGAGAGCACGTTCGTCAGCATCAAGATCGATGAGACGCTTATGAACCCGCATCTGCCAGCGGTCCCAGGTTGCTGTCCCTTCTCCATCCGGACTCTTCCTGATGGGTACTACCAGTTTTCTGGTAGGAAGGGGAATCGGACCGGCCAGATTGACACCGGTCCGCTCAGCGATCTCTTTAATCTTTTCACACACTTCTTCTACTTTCTGATAGTCGGTTCCGGTGAGTCGGATTCTGGCCTTTTGCATGATTACACCGATTCCTATCAGCGCATCTGCTTCTTGACAACTTCGATACACATTCCGGCAGCAATGGTCTGACCCATATCACGGATTGCAAACCGTCCAAGCTGCGGGAATTCCTTGGCGCTTTCAAGACAGAGCGGTTTGGTTGGGTGACACTTGATGATTGCTGCATCTCCGGCCTTCAGGAAGGTCGGGTTCTCCTCAAGGGTCTGACCGGTTCGTGGGTCAAGCTTCTTGACGAGTTCGGTGAATGTACAGGCGGTCTGTGCGGTGTGGCAGTGGAATACCGGAGTATATCCAATGGTGATTGCACTTGGGTGCTGAAGCACGACGATCTGTGCGGAGAATTCTTCTGCGACAGATGGCGGGTTGTCAGCTGCACCACAGACGTCACCACGACGGACATCGTCCTTACCGATACCACGGACGTTAAACCCGATGTTGTCACCTGGTAATGCCTGTGTGATTTCTTCGTGGTGCATCTCAATAGACTTACATTCCCCGGTCTTGTTTGCCGGCATGAAGGTAACGTTCATACCTTTCTTGAGGATACCGGTTTCAACACGGCCGACTGGCACGGTTCCGATACCGGAGATAGAATATGCATCCTGAATCGGGACACGGAGTGGCTTTTCGGTTGGCTTGTCCGGAACTTCAAGTTCGTCAAGGAGTCCGAAGAGTGTTTTCCCCTTGTACCAGGTCATCTTGTCAGAGTTCTTGATGATGTTGTCGCCTTCGAATGCACTGATTGGGATGAATTTGACGGTGTCAGGGTTGGTTCCGACCATTTTCAGAAGAGCACCGACATCAGTCTTGACCTGGTTGAAGCGTGCTTCCTCATAGTTGGATGCATCCATCTTGTTGACTGCAACGATGAGCTGCTTGATACCGAGGGTCTTGGACAGGAAGACGTGTTCCTTGGTCTGTTCCATGACACCATCTGGTGCTGCAACGACGATGACTGCTGCATCTGCCTGTGAGGCACCGGTGATCATGTTCTTGACGAAGTCTCTGTGTCCTGGACAGTCCACGACAGTAAAGTAGTACTTGTCGGTGTCGAAACGCTTGTGTGCAATATCAATAGTGATACCACGCTCACGTTCTTCCTTCAGGTTGTCCATAACCCAGGCAAAAGCGAATGAACCCTTACCCTTTGATTCTGCTTCCTTCTTGTACTGTTCAATGATGTGTGCCGGAACAGCTCCAGCTTCGTACATCAGTCTACCGACGGTCGTTGATTTACCATGGTCAATGTGACCAATAACAGCGAGGTTAATGTGGGGCTTTTCAGTTGCCATATATACAAATCCTCCAATACCTCCGCACGATATCAGAACTGCAAAGCACAGCCCGGTTATGCGAGTATTACATATTTGATAGAAGTCCTTTTAATATTTTTCACTATGTGTCTCATAGTGATTGAACGCCTGAAACTCTGTTATCAGGTGGGAAACGAAGTGATTAATAGGTTTTCAGGGGAATGATCAGATTACGAATGAAGTCTATTCCGATTCTCCGGGAACCTGGTTCTGACAGGGCTTACGTCGAATGCGCCTCTGGAAAACTGCCAGTGCACACAAGGTGCTCATATTGCATGAATTGCAAAGGGATTCAGGTAGGGGCGCGGGTTATGCCTTCTCCCTACGAGAATGCTTTTTCCCAGATCAAGGGCGGTTCTGTACCCCCTGAGATCCTGATGGAAGCTGCGATGCAGTTTAACAGCCTGGTCCGCGACGGGTCTGCTGTGGCATGTGATGATGAAAAGGGACAAGGATATACTCCCCGGTTCACATCGCGACTCTGATTCGCACCTGTCATTTTCTGTCTATCAGAGGGGTATCAGACAAGGGTGATGATCAGTACTGTCAGAAGAGCGCAGCGGCTTATCTCTCCGGTTGCACCGGTCACATCACCATTGACTCCCCCAAACAACCGATTGGCAAGATATCGCATACAGAAGGGGAGCAGGACCAGAGCAATACCGGCAGCTCCCTTTGCCTCCCAGGGAAGCGGGAGTAGAAATGCAGGGACCAGAAGCAGGGTTGCCGGGATGACAAACCATAATTTTGCCTGCTCATGAAGGGATGCATGAAGGCCTTCATGGAATGGTTTCCCAAATACGGTTAGCATCGCCATGCTCCATTTCCCACCTGCTTCAGCAATTATGAGTGCCGATGCCGCAATTATTGCCTCTGGAAATGAACTGAGCGAGGCGATTGAAAGGAGGGTTATCATCATCCCCAGAGCCAGAGCACCGGTTCCGGTCTGCCGATCTGTCAGTGCCCGTATCCTCTTCTCCCGGGATCCATGTGCCATGAGGCCGTCTCCGAAATCAAGCAGGCCGTCCAGGTGATTGGCACCGGAGATGAGAAGCACCATGCCGGTCGCAATTACTGCCTGAACAATGGGTGGGGCCGGGAGCAGGAGTATAATAATTGCCCCGATTCCTCCGGTGATATATCCTGCCAGGGGATACAGCCAGGTATTTCGTGCAAATGCTTCAAAAGGAGCAGTTTTTCCAAGAGGGAGGACGGTGGTAAACTGGAGAAGAGCACGGATGGCCTCAATCATGACTACTCAGAAGGTTTGGATACCTACTGATATGGGCGTATGGGAGAGCGAGAGATTGATGGTGGATTCAGGGTAACGGGTTTGGATGGTTTTTCTCTCCCGTCCACATTCAATAACGCCAAAAAGGCCCTTGTTCATAGGTATACTCGCAAATACGATGCTTTCAACCGTCCCTGGGTTATCCGGGGCAGGTCCGAATCCGATGGGCTCACTTCTCGTGCCAGTCCTTGATGCTGAACTTATCTGGCAGGGGATCATCACCAGTTCTGATGCTACCCCGAACACACCAACCGGATGCCCGACCCCGGCCTCAATCACCAGGGCTGTTCTTGACCTCACCGGCGTCTCCCCCCTTTTCATGAATGCAGGGCTGGTTCACCGTCCGACTGTGCCGGTTCTGGATCTCAACGGGCAGGCAGGTGGCGATCCACGGGATGGTCCTGCCGTACCGGATGCAGAGCGCCTGTATGATGAAGGGGTCCGGATCGGAAAACTTCTGTCGGCCCATGATCTGCTGGTTGTGGGCGAATGTGTACCGGGTGGGACTACGACTGCTCTATGCGTTCTCAGAAGCCTTGGGTATGATGCAAAGGTGAGCAGCGCGTCGGTGAAAAGTCCGGACTCGATGAAGGAAGAGGTATATGCTTCAGTGAACCGGCGTATTGGCCGGAGATTATCAGATCCCATGGATATCCTTCGGGAGACTGGTGATCCGATGATGGCGGTTGCAGCAGGACTTGCAGAGGGTTTTCCAGGAACTCTGATTCTTGCAGGCGGGACACAGATGCTGGCAGTTGCTGCTGTCATAAAAGGCCTTGGAAAAGCCATCCCTGAGGTAGTCACGACAGTATATGTGAGGGATGATCGTACGGCAAGTTGTGATAAAACTGCACAGGACATCGGAGTTCCGATAACCTATGTTGACCCAGGATTTGGAGAGATTGGGCATTCAGGACTTGTCCGCTATTGCATCGGAGAGGTTAAGGAAGGAATGGGATGTGGGGGAGCAATGATGCTTGCAGCCCTTCTTGGCTATAGTCCGGAAGAGATTACCAATTCGATCATCTCCTTTGTTTCAGGGTACAGCCCCTGAATGCATATCTACTGAACGGTCTAAAATATACGGCAGATGCTCCCCTTATTTGTGGTCAATAATCATGGTCAGTTCAATCATCTTATCTTAAGAGCCCTTCGGGACCTGGATATCGATGCAAAACTGATACCAAATACCACTCCGGTCAGCGAGGTCAGTGAGGGATGCCAGGGAATTATCCTTGGCGGAGGGCCTGACATCTCACGTGCCGGAATGTCTCATGAATATATACATCTTGGAAAACCGGTCCTTGGCATCTGTCTGGGTCTGCATGTAATAGCGCAGGAGTTTGGCGGAACGGTGCAGTCAGGACAGAAGGGAGGGTATGGAGCGGTTGAAGTGACCATAACCGACAGGGACGGAATCCTGCAGGGGTACCCGGAGACGATGCAGGTCTGGGCATCCCATGCAGATGAGGTCGTCACCCTCCCCGGTGATTTTGACCGGCTTGCAACCTCTTCAATTTGCGGAAATGAAGCCATCGCCCATAGAAATCTGCCAATATTCGGTATCCAGTGGCATCCGGAGGTCAGTCATACCTTTGAGGGCTACCGGGTCTTTGAGAATTTCCACTCCATCTGCACGGGTAAGAACGAAGGATGAACTCTTCACCTTCACTGGCAGCCCAAATCAGTGAGACGGGGTTTTCCTGCCGGCAGTGCGGGTCATGTTGCCGGGAGACTGAACCTGGATCAAACCTTGTCATGGTCGGACAGGAGGAGATCTCACGGATAATGCAGAGCACCGGCCTTTCATTCGAGGAGATTGTAGAGCCCTACCCTGACCGGATTTGTGAGGGGGATCGCGACTATACCTTTGGGTGGGTACTTCGCAGGACCGGGGACGGGTGCAGGTTTTTACATGGATCAATCTGTCAGATCTATGAAGACCGCCCCTGGATATGCCGTACCTATCCGTTTATGCTTGACGAGAACGGCCTCTCTGTTCATCCGTGTGAAGGGACCGGTCAGGGGATAAAAACACCCGATGCAGTGGATATCGCCTTTGATCTCTGCAGACGATATGCATACGAACAGGAACAGGATGAGAGAATCCGAATGATAATACAGGAAGTAACCATTCCGGCAGGAAGGCCGGTTGTGATTGATGCAGAAGGAATAAAGGACTATCATGGGTGAAATCCGGATAATCGGGACAGCACATGTCTCACAAAAAAGTGTCGAAGAAGTAGAGCAGGCGATTGATGAATGGCAGCCGGATGTGGTTGCAATTGAGCTGGACCAGGGCCGGTATCTTGCCCTGAAACAGCAGCAGAAAAACCCGGAGATAGAAGACATCCTTCAGGCCAAAAACTTCACCCAGCTCCTGGTCCAGTGGATATTAGCCTACATTCAGCGCAGAATCGGTATGGATGTCGGAGTTGAGCCAGGTGCTGAGATGAAGGCCGCGATAATCGCTGCAGAAGAGCGGCAGGTAAAACTTGCTCTCATTGATCGTGATATTCGCGTGACACTTCACCGGTTCTGGGCCTCAATGTCCCTGTTTGAAAAGTTCAAGATGTTTTATGCTCTTATCGGGTCCATCGCCGTTGCTGACAAGACCGGAGATCTCATTGATATTGAGGAACTGAAGAAGGAGAATGTGGTAGAAGCCGCTATGGAGGAGTTTTACAAATACTCTCCCCGTGGTGCCGGTGCCCTGATTGGTGAGCGGGATGCATACATGTCTCACAATCTTATCCGTCTTGCATCCGCCAATGAGCGGGTTTTGGCAGTAGTCGGTGCCGGACACCGGAAGGGAATAGAAAAGTACCTGCAAAATCCCGTGAGCCTTCCCCCAATCGACAGTCTGACTTCACAGATGAAAACCCGCCCATGGGGGCTGATTTTTGGTATTGTGGTCACAGTCATCTTCGGCCTGCTGCTTCTGGCCATTGTCTTTTCAGGAGTCGGGACAGATGTGCTGCTTGAGGCTCTGGTATACTGGGTCCTGATTCATGGTGTTCTGACGTTCGTATTCACCCTGCTGGCAGGCGGTCACCCGATTTCCGGTCTGGTAGGATTTATTGTCAGTCCCCTGTCCTCGCTTCACCCTCTTATCGCAGCCGGGTGGTTTTCAGCAATTGCAGAGGCGAAGATTCGAAAACCACGGGGATCGGATATAAAGAAGATCATGGAAGCAGAATCCATCATGGAGATGCGCAATATCCCGCTCTTTAAGGTGGTGCTCGTTGCAGCTCTTGCAAATGTCGGGTCAAGCATCGGAACCTTTGCTTATTTCATCTTCATCTTCCCCATCCTGGGAATTGATCCAAATGTTATCCTGGGAGACGGATTTGCGAATATGTGGGCATCAATCACCGGCCTGTTTTCGAAATAATCAAACGATATGAATGGATGAAGAACAGAGTTTTCAATTTTTTCTCAATTTTTACGCAGACCTTCCCCGTCAGGGTCCGGGCGATGACCGGATAACTATCTCTATCCTGGGTCTTTTGACCGATCTTCCTTCTCATCCGGTGACGATTGATATGGGGTGCGGAAGCGGAGCCCAGAGTCTTGCTCTTGCCAGGGCCGGATGCCAGGTGACTGCCGTGGATCTGTACCCGGTCATTCTGGACCACCTTATTGAACGAATACACCATGAAGATCCGCTGCCTCTTATCACGCCTGTCTGTGCAGGGATGGATACATTCCGGCCGGCCGCTCCGGTTGACCTGATCTGGAGTGAAGGGGCAGTCTATATTATCGGATTTGAAAATGGCCTTACTCTCTGGAAAGAGCATGTCAATATGGGTGGGTATGTGGTCGTATCCGAGCTCACCTGGTTTACTTCAAATCCCCCGTCCCGGCTCAAGGCGTTCTGGGATCAGGAGTACCCCTCCATGAAGACTCTGGATGAAAACCAGGCGATTGTTGAAAAAGCCGGGTACCGGTGGATGGGATCGGTTGCTCTCCCTGACTCTGCATGGGACGCCTTTTACACCCCGCAAAAAGAGAAGATTGACCTGCTTCGAAAAAGTGGATCGCTTTCGCAGGGGGAGGAGGAGGTGCTCACCACTATCGAAGAGGAGATCCGGTTATTTGAGGAGTACCGGGGCATGTACGGGTATGTCTTTTACCTCATGCAGCGGGTGGCATGAGAATCGGTGCCCTGCTATCAGGAGGGAAGGACTCCCTATATGCTGCCTGGCGGATGATTCAGACCGGTCATGAGATTGCATGTTTTATTACGATACAATCACGCAATCCCGAGAGTTACATGTTCCACACTCCCAATATCGGCCTGACCCGGCTTCAGGCAGAGGCGGCAGGTATTCCACTTGTGGTTCAGGAGACCGACGGCCTTGAAGAGAAAGAACTGGATGATCTGGCCGTTGCAATTCAGCGAAGTGCCCATGCGTATGGTCTTCAGGGAATTGTGACCGGAGCCATTCAGTCGGTGTACCAGGCATCACGAATCGAACGGATCTGTCATCAGGAACATCTCTGGTGCTTCTCTCCTCTCTGGCTGTGTGATCAGGAACAGTATCTGCATTCTCTGGTATCAGACGGGTTTGAAGTGATTGTTGCAGGGGTGTTTGCAGAACCACTCGATGAAACCTGGCTTGGGATGAGCATTGATCTCTCCTTTCTTGAGCGAATGCAAAAGATTAACAAAAAGTATCATGTCTCACTCGCCGGTGAAGGGGGGGAGTATGAGAGTTTTGTCTGTAATGCTCCGTTCTTTACAAAGAGGATCACCATCATTGATGCAAAAACCTGGTTTGAACATGGGGCTGGCGGGTACGTAATTACCCAGGCAGAACTGGTCTGATTATGATACTCATCATTGATCTTACAAACCCGGATATCCCGGTTCTTATTGATGAATTTGTCTCTCCGATATCCCGTATAGTTCACCTGTATGGTCAGAAGACTCATATTGTCAGGATTGAATCGGGACCGGCAGATCCTTCCTGCACCGGTATCATCATATGCGGGACTGCACTCGCTGACACCTGGTACCGGTCACACTCCCTGATGCCGCTCCTGAACGGGTGGAAGGGTCCCATATTCGGTATCTGCGCCGGGATGCAGATGCTCCTCTCTGAAACCGGGGGAGAGATGGTACCTCTCACAGAGATTGGGATGATTCCCATCCGGCCAACAGAAATGGGGAGCAAAGATATCCTGCTGAACGGAAAAGATGAGTTTTCAGGATATGCCCTCCACCAGTATACTACCACCATTTCTTCACAATGGATTCCTCTTGCCGTTTCTGATGCGACAGTTCAGGTGGTGAAGCATTGCCAAAATCCGTGGTATGGGGTGCTCTTCCATCCCGAAGTCAGGAATGACTGGATGATAGAGCGGTTCGTTGCCCTAGCGCTATCTTCTCAGAAAAGTCCGGACGAATCCTGATGAATGGGGATACTGATATGAAATCAGGTGTAATCAGATACTGGTTTCATGTTTCACCCATCATATGTAATCCCCGCAATGGACCTCCACGGGGATTTTTCATCATCACCCGTATATATTCTTGTCAGGACTGATGGTCTGGTTCTTCAGGGACCAGGGGGTTTCATCTTTCCTATAATCCCTGATGAATTTAAGGGAAAAGTTCACAGCAGGATACCTCTCGGGAATTATGACGGCCAATCCTGGGAAGTAATCGGGATTCGTGCAGATGGAGTTCCCATCGGATATACGTCCCGCACCCTCCGGGAGATTGCAGGGAATGCATCCGGTAATCTGCCAGGCATTGTATGTCGCGGGGCTCAGCTGATCCGCTTTGATCTTCTCACCCGGTTTTGTGGATTTTGCGGGAGCAGGACATCCATGAAACATGATGAGATAGCAAAAGTCTGTTCCTCGTGTGGAAAGATTGTTTTTCCCCGCCTCTCACCTGCTGTCATTGTGAGGATTACTGATGGGGACCGGATACTTCTCTCCCGTTCTCCTCATTTCCCTCCAGGTATGTATAGTGTCCAGGCAGGATTTGTAGAGCCGGGAGAATCTCTTGAAGCAACAATACACCGGGAGGTCAGAGAAGAGGTCGGGATTGAGGTGACTGATATCAGGTATTTTGGATCTCAGCCCTGGCCATTTCCTGACTCCCTGATGATCGGGTTTACGGCCCGGTATGCCGGAGGAGAGATTGCATCTGACGGGCATGAGATTGAGGATGCAGGATGGTTTACACGATCAGTTCTGCCGGTATTACCCGGTCATGACAGTATTGCACATGGATTAATTCATGACTGGCTGCATCCTGAGTAGCCGATTAATCATCTTCCCATCGGTGAGAGAGGTTCTCACTAGCTGATATGACATAATGAGGAACCTCAGAGATGATGATCAGCAGGATACGGTGTGAACAGTAGGGACAACTACCGGCCCTGAGCGATTTCATCTCCATCATCTCTTCTGAACTGAGTGACCGGTAAT
>CAZEWE010000063.1:0-13346 GCA_964515765.1 uncultured Methanospirillum sp.
AAAAAAAATTAATTGGAATAATTCGATACTCCAAGTTTTGGTTCAAAGGCGAGATCAGCCTCACTCCTGATAGCATGAGAGAATAATGCCAGCGGAATATCCATGGCACACAGTTCCTCACACTGACCACAGTTTACACATGAGTCTGAAATATGGGCAAACCGCCTCATGTGGAACATGGGTGACGGGGGCAGTGCACCCTGCTCGACCATGAGCGATTTTGTCTCCGTACCATTTCCGGAAACCGGCATACAGACCGGACAGTTTTCGATACAGGAGTAACACTTGATACACCGGGATGTCTCCTCACCGATCTTATTCCAGAGATTAGCCTTGAGCGAGGTAAAGTCCTTTTTCCGCCATTTCTGACCCAGCTTTACCATGGCACCCTCAACCTTCTTTCTGATCTCAATTCCTTTTGGATCAGCAGGAGCAGTCGCAACGGTCCCACCCTTTACGGCTTTTTGCAGGAGATCTGCACCCTTGTCACTGCAGACCTCAACAAATGTTGCTTTTCCGGCCTTATCTCCGATGACTCCCCAGTTTCCACAGGCTAGATCTGCCTGACGGGGCACTTTGTACAGACACCGACGACAGTTGGACCGTCTGCCATACCCTTCATCTTCCAGTTCATCGATGGAGATCCCCTTATGTCCACCGTCATATTCGATGATGAACTGACCCTTGTCAATCTCCTCTTTATGAACGGTATTCGGATCAACCTGGTAGACATCGCGTATCATCGTCCGTGCCTTGACCGGGGAGACGGTGCCACCACAGTTCACCCCGATGAGAAGCAGGTTTGAAAGGTTCACCCCTTTGCGTTTTGCCAGCTCATGCAAAGCCATAAGATCGCAGCCCTTGACCGTGACGGCAAGTTTCTTGCCAGGAGATCCTTTCTGGAACTTCTGAACCACTTTTGCTAAGAGGAGCGTCCCACAATGCAGGGATCCGGCAGTTCCGGCAAGATCATTCGGATCGGTGACGATGGTCGGAACCGCATCATAAATATCCTGTCCCTTCTGCACGGCAAGGACGGCATCCACCATCTTGTTGGCAAGGGCATATTTTAAGAGGCCCGTGACTGCACCACCACACTCTGCCTTCTGTGCAATCTTGTCCTCAGTCGTCCATGCATAGACCATGTCACCAGCCTTGACAGCCGGTTTTGATTCAAAAAGCCCCATTTACTTCGCCTCCGCAATCTTCTCAATCTTCACCGCACAAGCCTTGGATTCGGGGATTTTTGCAATTGGGTCCAGAGCATTGATGGTCAGGACATTCGCGGCACATTCCACATAATGGAACGGTATGAACACAACACCTGGCATTATATCCGGTGTCACCCGTGCAGGGATGGTAATCTCTCCCCGTCGTGTCTTCGCTTTTACTTTCTCCTTGTCTGCAATGCCAAGTTTCTTTGCATCTTCGGTGTTTATCTCAACCCATCCGGTTGGTTCCTCCCGCTCAAGGCTTGCAGACCGACGGGTCATCGTACCGGTATGCCACTGCCAGATGGAACGTCCGGTTGTAAGCACGAACGGATAATCATTGTCCGGAACTTCCTGGGGCCATTTGAACGGAATACCAGTCATGAGACCCTTTCCATCCGGCATACCAAACTTCTCACCGTGGAGAATCGGTGTCCCCGGATGATCCTGGGCAGGGCATGGCCAGTGCAGTGCTTCAGGCCGATTCAGGCGTTCATAGGTCATCCCGCCATATGAGGGGGTGAGTGTTGCCATCTCTTTGAACACATCTTCCGAAGTCTTCCATGGGAACTGGGCACCATATCCCATCTTTGCTGCAATTGATGCTATGATCTCCCAGTCACCTTTTGCTTCTCCCGGTGGATCCTGGGCTTTTCTCCACATCTGAACCCTACGTTCGGTAGAGGTCTGGGTCCCGTCCTTTTCTGCATAACAGGCTGCCGGCAAAACAACATCTGCAAACTCTGTCGTCTCATTCAGGAAGATATCCTGGACAACGAGGAAGTCAAGGGTCTTGAGTGCATGCTCCACATGGGTCAGGTCAGGATCTGAGATCATCGGGTTTTCACCCATGATATACAGGCACTTTATCTCCCCCGGTTTTTCTGTCAGGACATTCATCAGGGTAGTTACTTCGTATCCGTTCTCACCTTTTGCAATCCCGTCCGGAAACTTCCAGCCGTCTGCAAACTTCTTCTGGGCTGTTTCATCGATGACCTTCTGATACGCCGTGTAGACCACCGGGAGACATCCCATGTCACAGGCCCCCTGCACATTGTTCTGTCCACGAAGGGCATTCACACCGGTTCCCGGTCGTCCGAGATTTCCGGTCAGCATCTGCAGGTTTCCACATGACTTGACATTGTCTACTCCGGTGGTGTGCTGGGTGATACCCATGGAGTAAAGAATTGCACTGGCACCTGACTTTGCAAACCATTCTGCTGCAGTTTTGATCTTATCGGCCGGAACACCGGTTATCTTTGATACATTCAGAAGGCTGTAGTCATCCTTCATGACCTCTTTCTTAAGTTCGTCAAATCCGTTGCATCGGTTTTGGATAAACTCCTTGTTCTCCCAGCCGTTTTTGATGATCTCCTGCATCATTCCGTTCATCAGGGCAACGTCGGTACCTGACCTGAACTGAAGATACAGGTCAGCCTGTTTTCCGGTAGGAGTGTACCGGGGGTCGGCATAGATGAACTTTGCACCCTTTGCTTTTGCCTGCATAACCCGGCGACCGATAAGCGGGTGGCATTCAAAGGTGTTAGACCCGATGATAAACACACATTTTGATTCTGCGATATCACCGATAGAGTTGGTCATTGCCCCTGACCCAAAAATATTTGCAAGCCCGGCTACCGTGGATGCATGACACAGACGTGCACAATGATCGATGTGCTTTGTCTTGAGCACGCCGCGGGCAAATTTCATCATTGCATAATTGTCTTCGTTTGAAACCCTGGCCGAGGCAAGACAGGCACACTCGTCAGGTTTATAGGACTTGAACTTTTCAGCAACAAGTTTGAGTGCTTCATCCCAGGAAGCCTCGACAAATTTCCCATCTTTTTTGATGAGTGGTTTTTTCAGCCGGTCAGGGCTGTTGATAAACTCGTGAGCATATGTCCCTTTCGGACACAATTTTCCTTCATTCACCGGAGAACGCTGGTAGGGTGCAACCCCGGTTACAATCCCTTTGTCTACGACCAGATTGAAAGAACATCCGGTTCCGCAGTACGGGCAGGTCGTCTGAACATACTTCATAAATTCCCTCTTATGGATGCTGTGGGCTATCACGGGTGCACATACCGTGATAGGAAAGCCCTATCGACCTATATATCCCGAGTTTCCAAAGACTGATGCTCGTTTTTCAATGTTCCCGGTGAAAAACCTGCATAATTCCGGAGTCCGGATATGCCAGATTCGGAAATCCTGTTTGGAAATGTGCGTGGTTTTGGAGAAGAAAAAGACGGAGATCCGATTCGTTTTTCATGAGCAATCATTTCAGTTTCCTGCATTCTTTGGAACATATCACGACAAAGCTCGTATTACTCATTCTGAATGGACTGAAACAGGCCCTCTTTCCTGTTTCTATGCACATATTCACAGTCACATGCCCCCATGGGAATATGTACACAGGTATCCGATCAGTTCTGAACTTGGAGGCAGGTAAATAATATCTATCGCTGATGGATAATGATTTGCATTTCAAATCTGCCATGCATTGCAAAATTTATGAGAATAATTTGTTTTCAGGAGAGAGTTAGAGAGTGAGGATTACCATAGAAAAAAGAGGTATGTGCCCTGCACGCTATACCCGGTACCGGGGGGAAGGAGCACTCATGGCAAGGGAGATCCCTTTTTGGATACATGAAAGCCCCTCTTCCTGACACCCGGTCTTTCGAAGAGTCATTCCTTTATTATACCATACTTCTGCGTTATATGGGTCAGATTCCAGTGCCTTGTCATACCAGATCAGTGCATCTGCATGGTTTCCCATGTGATCCAGGCAATCTGCAACCCTCATAAATGCTCTTCCATTACTAGGTTCTTTTTCAATAATCTCCTTATAAAGCCTGATCGCGACTTCATAGTCACCCTTGATCTGACATTCATCAGCAGTACAAAATACTGATTCGATCATGGGATCAATCGTCGCATACATTCGCTCATAAGCTGACTTTCCCTCTGTTAACATATGTATCCTGTCCTAAAAAACAAAGAACGGGAAAAAGTACCCCAAGACGCTTATCACACACACAGTTAAGACTCCCTATCACCTTTCCCGATCTTTGGCCTGCAACCAGAATATTCAGGTGATACACAACGCAGATTCATGCGGCGATTCTCTTGTCCATTGAGGAATTGACGTATGATTGCTATGTTCACCATTCATGGGATAGTACTTGAGGTCAATTTGTATTATGGCAGAATAATAATAACAATATGCCATCCAGTTATGCACGTCAGTAATGCCATGCAATAAAACAGACACCGGTGTGTATTCAATGATCAAACCGGAAATCCAACTGTATTAAAAATTGAGAGCACGAGAATATCAGAGCGTGAGTTCAGAGCAGCTCCGGATAACTAAACCTGAAAAAATGATGAATATTTAGGGGTTCAGAGCTCTGATGCAATTTTTTCTATCATGGTCCTGATATCAAGCCAGACAACCAGCCCGCTTTTATCCTTCTCACCGGTTATCTTAGTCTTTTTCCTGATGACACCGAGGATGTCCCGGTGAGTCTTCTGCGATGAAGTATTCTCCTTATCGATATCTTCATTGCCATAGGTCGTAACAGAGAAGACATCATCAACAAGAATGCCGATTGGTTTTTCAGTTATCGATCGATCCAATACAATTATCCGGGATTTTTTCTTTCCCGATGATTCGGTGGTGATATGCATGAGATCTTTCAGATCAATGATTGTTGTGATCATTCCCCGAAGATCAATGATGCCTTTCAGATAGGGAGGAGTATTTGGGAGTGGCGTTACTTCGGTCTGGGTGATCACTTCCCTGGTATCAAAGAGGTCAATTGCAAAGAGTTCATTGCCAAGGATGAACTCAACGACCTGGATGGTCCCTGCCCCTTTCGTCCTGATTCGTGACGTTGCCTGAACGGGAGCCTGTATTGCCGGTCCTTCCTCATCAAAGGCTGCCTGGGCCTCAACACTATAGGTTGCCATGATATATCCTCTGCTGATACTTGATTTATTCATTCATAAACTTACCCTTATCGGTCAGCACCAAAGGGAGACAGATCATAAGAAGGTCATCTTTTCCGAAACGTCGATTTTTTACAGTTTTTTGCCGGGTTCAGAAATAAACCCGTTTATTTATGGTAATCATTACGAAACTTCCTTAATATTGCAACACCTACACCTCATCAAATACACCGGACACACGATCATGGTAACCCCTGCCCGGACATCATCCGACCATCTGAAGATACTTCTCGTCGATGACGAAGAGGTTGTCCTGAATGCCACCCGTGATTATCTGGAGACATGCTTTTCTTTTGAGGCTGATACCGCTCTATCCGGAGAAGAGGCCCTTTCCAGACTTTCTCACACCCGGTACGATGCTATTATCGCAGATTACAAAATGGAAGTCATGAATGGCCTTGATCTCCTCTCTGTTATCAGAGAAAAAGGAGATCAGACGCCATTTATCGTATTTACCGGAAAGGGAAGAGAGGAGGTGGTTATTGCCTCATTTGAACAGGGGGCTGACGGATATGTTCAGAAAGGGGGAGAGATCCGATCGCAGTTTGCCGATCTTGCTCATAAGGTGAAAACCATCGTTCATAGTAAACGGACAGCACGAGATCTTGTAGAGCAGGATAAAAGACATCAGATACTCTTTGAAACGATGGAGCAGGGGGTGGTGTATCAGGACTCTGCAGGAGTAATAATCGAAGTAAATCCTGCAGCAGAACGAATTCTTGGAATCTCCTCTGATCAGCTGATAGGAAGGTCATCTTCTGACGGGTCTTGGAACGTCATTGATGAGAACAATACCCTGGTTTCTGCAGAAGAACTGCCTTCCACGCGTGCTTTACGTACCGGAACAAAGATCAGTAACACAGTATTGGGGATTGTCCACCCCCGGACAGATGAACTCCGGTGGATTCTCCTACATGCAACACCCCTCTTCCGGGAGGGAGAGAAAAATCCGTTTCAGGTATATTCAATCTTCTCAGACATTACCGGACTTTTAAAAACTGAAGAACAGGTAACCCTCCATGCAGAGCGGCTCTCCGCACTTCTCACATTAAACAGACTGGCAGATAAGCCTCGTGAAGAACTGTTGAATTTTGCAATAGAGGCATCTCTGACTATCACAAAGAGCCGTTTCTCATTTATCGGGCTCCTCAATCCTGATGAAACAGAAGTGACCATTCATTCATGGTCACCATCAGTTCAGGAATGGTGCACAATTCAGGATAAAAAGATAAAGTTCTGGATTGAAGAATCCGGCCTCTGGGCGGAAGTGATGAAAAAGAGAATGCCTCTCATCGTAAACTCTTTTGACACGGAACCGAAAAGAGCAGGGTATCCAGAAGGTCACGTCTCAATCTCCCGTTTTCTTGAGGTCCCGGTTTTTGATGGAGATCATATCGTTGCCATCCTTGCCGTGGCGAACAAACCCCGGCCGTATGAAGAGGATGATAGTCAGGCGCTCACCGCACTTGGTAATGAACTCTGGGGAATTATTCATCAGAAAGAGACGCATGAGGCCTTGTATCTTAAAAATTATGCAATTGAATCGTCTATGAATGGTATTGCATTAGCAAACCTTTCAGGATTCCTTACCTATGTGAACCCTGCATTTCTCTCCATATGGAAATATCAATCCCCGGATCAGGTCCTGGGAAAACATGCAACATCTTTCTGGAAAAAAACCAGTCAGGCTGAAGAGGTCATCAATTTTATCCGGAACAGAGAAAGATGGCAGGGAGAGATGGAGGCAGAACTTGCAGACGGAAGTTATGCTGTCCTCCTGGTATCAGCCCATTCAATTCTTGATGAATCAGGCAGGATTCAGGCCGTTATGGCATCCTTCATTGATATCACGGAGAAAAAGAAGGCAGAACAGGAACTCATTCAGGCAAATAACATTATTGAGGGTATGCTTGACGGTATCCATGATATCGTGGGTCTGCAACTTCCGGATCATACTATTGTCCGGTACAATAAAGCCGGGTATGAATCCCTGGGCCTATCCCTCTCTGAAATTGCAGGGAAGAAGTGCTATGAACTCATCGGCAGGGACGTTCCCTGTGTTCCCTGTGCCACCTCTGAAGCGATTGCACGCGGAGAAGCATATACGGTTCAAAAATACATCCCAGAACTTGACAAATATCTTGAATGCACCAGTAATCCCATCCTCAATGCAGACGGGACACCAGAGCTGGTCGTAGAACTTCTCCATGACATCACCGTTCAGAAACGGGCCGAAGAGGCACTGAGGGAGAGCGAAGAGCGATTTCGCCAACTCTTCAACAATGCATCAGATGCCATTTTTCTGCATGAATTGCGGGAGGATAACACTCATGGGCGATTTATCGAGGTCAATGATGCAGCATGCAGGGCTCTTGGGTATTCACATGAGGAACTCCTTGAAAAAGCAGTCTTTGACATCAATACCCTATCTGATAAAGAGGCTGCTCCTGACATCACCATGCACCTTGTCAGTGGCGGCCATGCGATATTTGAAGGGACACATGTCAGAAAAGACGGGTCCATCTTTCCGGTTGAAGTCTCTTCACATCTCTTTGAACTTCATGGGTCCCGGGTGGTCCTTTCCATCTGCCGGGATATTACCGAACGAAAGAGAATTGAAAAGGCAATTTTTGAGGCGAACCGGAAACTACAGCTCCTCTCCAGCATCACCAGACATGACATTTTAAACTCACTCGGAGGTTTACTCCTCTTCCTTGACAGTATCCCACGGTCTGATGTTTCTCCGGATATCAGGGCCAACCTGGACCGGATTTTATCATATGCACTGACAATCCAGAAGCAGATAGAATTTACCCATGATTATCAGGTTCTGGGCTTTCAAAAGGCACTCTGGCAGGATCTTTCCCGGTGCTTTCACAAAGCCGCTGAACAGTTTGATGCCAGGACTGTAATAATTGAGGAGAACCTGTCGGGAGCTCAGGTTTTTGCTGATCCCATGCTGGAGAAGGTCATCTACAACCTGATTGATAACGCCCTCCGGTATGGTGGCCCCGCCCTCTCTAGAATTTCTGGATATTATCGCACAGAGGGTGAAGAACTCATCTGGTTCATTGAGGATGACGGGGTGGGTGTTGCCCCGGAGATGAAAGAGGAGATTATGCAGCGGGGAGTTGGTTCAAATACCGGGTTTGGACTTTTCCTTTCCGCAGAGATCCTCTCCATCACCGGCATGACCATCATAGAGACGGGAACCAAAGGGCTGGGTGCCAGGTTTGAGATCAGGGTTCCAAAAGGGATGTTTCGTCTTGCCAGGGATAGTAAACCGGGGGGTACAGGATGACTGAGCCCGGATCTGACCATGCGATTCCAGGCTTTGAGAACATCCCCTATGAGGCTTTTTTTTCAAATGCTCCGATAGGTATCTTTGTTGCCGATGACCAGGGCAGATATGTCTTTGTGAACGATGCTGCCTGCCTGATGACCGGGTATACCAGGGATGAGCTCATCGGAAAAAACCTCATTCAGTTTGTCTATCCGGAGGATAGGGAGTTTGCAGTCAGACACTTCATGCAGGTTCAGGAAACCGGATCAGCAGTCGGAGAGTGTCGGTATGTAACCAAGGCAGGAGAGATACGATACTGGGAAGTAAAGGCAGTCAGAATTACCGATACCTGCTACATCGGCTATACCTCTGATGTAACCGATAAAAGACGAACAGAGATTGAGATATTACGAAAGAATGAGGAACTTCAGGCTACTTTTGAAGAACTCTCATCAACGGAAGAGGAACTAAAGCAGCAGCTTGAGGAGATCCTCTCGGCACAGGCAGAGATTGAAGAACGGGAACAAAAATATCGTCTTTTATTCAACACCAGTGATGCAGGCATTGCACTGCATGAGATCATCTGTAATGATGCAGGTGTTCCGGTTGATTACCGGTTCCTTGAATTGAACGCAGCTTTTGAGCAGATGACCGGTCTTTCTGCCGCAGATATCATCGGTAAACCAGTGACTGAAGTCCTGCCCGAAGTGGAACCATTCTGGATAGAAACCTATGGCAGGGTTGCTCATACGGGAACTACGGTCCATTTCGAGAACTTCAGTCATGAACTTGGGAAATATTATGAGGTGACCGCATACTCTCCGGTCAAAGGCCAGTTTGCCACTTTGATACAGGATGTATCCGAGCGGAAGAAACAGGAGATACAACTCAAAGAGACGAACAGTTTTCTTGAAAACCTTATAAGTCTGGCGAATGTTCCGATTATTGTCTGGGATCCCACGTTCACCATTACACGAGTAAATCACGCATTTGAACTACTAATCGGGAGAACTGCAGAAGAGATTGTTGGGAAAAGTCTCGAAATTCTTTTTGCTCCTGATGAGGCAGAGCGGTCGATGCGACTTATTCGTACAACCCTTGAGGGAGTCAGATGGGAGACTGCAGAAATTCCTCTTCTGCACAGGTCTGGTGAGATAAAAACAGTCCTGTGGAACTCCGCAACCATTTATGATCCTGATGGCATAACCCCTCGTGCAACCATAGCCCAGGGCAGGGATATAACTGGAGAACGACAACTGGAGCGGGAAAAGGATGCGGCTGCAGCACAGATACAGGAAAATATTGCTAAGCTGGCCATTCTCAATGACGGGATCAGAAATCCCCTCACAATCATCGCAACCTTTACAGAGATCGCTGCAGATACAAAGACTGCCGACCTCATCCTGGCAGAGATCAGCCGCATAGATGAGATGGTAAGCAGTCTTGACCGTGAATGGATCAAATCAGAAAAGATTCTTAACTTCCTGAAAAAGCATGATTTTGAAAACACCGGGTTTGATATCAGAAACTACCCGGAAATTTTCCCTGATGAACCCCTGACAGACAGAAGATCCGGATTTCATCCATCCAGCGGATATGAACTCTTTATAGAAGAACTTCAGGCACAACTCTACACTATTCTTGACAGCATTGATGCCCTGATTTATGTAGCAGATATGGAGACATATGAAATTCTCTATCTGAATAAACAGGGGCGGTATATATTTGGAAATATTCTGGGCCAGAAATGTTACTCCTATTTCCAGGAAGGTACAGATAGCCCCTGCCAGTTCTGTACAAATCATCTCCTGGTCGATGAAAAAGGACCAACCGGAGTGTACAGATGGGAATATTACAATACCAGAACCGGAAGATGGTTTGACTGTCGTGACCGGGCTATCAGGTGGACAGACGGGCGGCTAGTCAGACTGCAGATTGCCACAGACATTACCGAGAAGAAAAGCAAAGAGGAGGCACTTAAAGAGAAAACTGAAGAACTGGATAGGTTCTGGAACGGGAGTCTGGATCTCCTCTGCATCGCAGATACCGATGGATTTTTCAGGAAATTAAATCCGGAGTGGGAGTCTGCTCTTGGATATACCCTGTCTGAACTGGAAGGAAAACGCTTCCTTGATTTTGTGCATCCTGATGATATCACCTCAACGCTGAAGGCGGTATCAACTCTTGACAGCCAGGTAATCCTCCTCAATTTTGTGAACCGGTACCGGCATAAGGACGGCTCATACCGGTGGATAGAATGGCGGTCTTTCCCCTTTGGAAAATACATCTATGCATCGGCACGGGACATTTCAGAATATAAACGAAATGAAGATGCGATTAAACGAAGCGAGGAGCGGTTCAGGACCCTTGTGAATGCAATCCAGGAGACGATGACGGTCATTGACCGGTATGGGACATTCATCTATGCCAATGCCACTGCTGCTAAGAATCTCTCGGGGAGGGATCCCACATATGTCATCGGGAAGAACATCAGGGATTTCGTTTCTGCGGAAAAAGCAGAAGAACTGATACATAATTACCAGACCACAATCGATTCGGGCATTCCCTTTCGTGGGGAAGTCCCCGTGGAGATGCAGGGGGAGCTCAAATACTTTTACAACCGGTTGATTCCGTTCAGATTTGCTCAGGATGAGGAGCAATCGGTGCTCTCGCTCTCTCTGGATATCACCGAGCAACATGCAATCAGGGAAGAACTTGTCCAGCGGGAGGAGCAGTATAGGAGGATTGTTGATACTGCTGAAGAGGGAATCTGGCAGATGGATGGCCTGAAGAACACGGTGTATGTCAATCCACGGATGGCAGAGATGCTTGGATATACCCCGGATGAGATGCTGGGCCGGAATGTAACATTATTTATGCTCCCCGAAGAACTTGGGCACCATTCACGGCGGATGGTTCACCGGATGCATGGAGAGAATGAACGGTATGAACAGCAGTTCGTGAAAAAAGATGGCTCAGTTATCTGGCTGCATGTATCAGCAACCGCTCTTGTCAGTTCAGATGGAACATTTCATGGCTCATTCGCCATGTTCACTGATATCACCGAACAGAAGAAGGCAGAGAAGGCTCTTGTGGAGAGTGAGACCCGGTTTTATGAACTCTTTAATAATATGCCAGCCGCCGTGGCCATTTACCAGCCGGTTGACAATGGAAATGATTTCATCTTCAATGACTTCAACCAGGCAGGAGCGCGGATAGAGCAAATAGAGAGAGCGAATGTTATCGGGAGGAGTGTTCTTGATGTCTTTCCGGGAGTCAGGGAATTCGGTCTTTTTGAGGTTTTTCAGCGGGTATATCTGACAGGAATTCCCGAAAAATATCCGATCTCATTTTACAAGGACAACCGGGTGACCGGATGGAAGGAAAATTATGTCTACAAACTTCCATCAGGAGAGATAGTCGCAATTTATGAAGATATGACCGAGCGGAAGCAGGCAGAACATGACCTCTTCATCCTTTCCCGGTCACTTTCAGAATCGATGAAAATTGCGAAGATGGCTGTATGGGAGTATGATCTGAAGAGCGGAATGTTTACCTTCAATGACCCTTTTTTTGCGATGTTTGGCATGACTGCAACAGATGCCGGAGGGTACAGGATATCAGCAGATGAGTTTGCAGATCGATACATCGTTCCGGTATATGCCAGTCAGGTTCGGGAGACGATACAAAAGGCAACAGAATCCTCTGATCCCGGATTTGAGATGATAATCGAGGGAGAACTGCGCCGTCCGGATAATAGCACTTTCTGGGTGACCACCTGGCTCAAGAATGATCTCAATGATTCTGGAGAGATTACCCGGATCATCGGAGTAAACCAGGATATCACCGAACGAAAAGAGATGGAAATTGCCCTTGAAAAAAGTGAGCAGGAGTATCGAAGCCTTGCCAATAGTATCACGGATATCTTTTTTGCAATGGATGAGAACCTGCGGTACATCTTCTGGAATCAGGCGTCAGAACAATTTACCGGGATAGCATCGGAAAATGCACTTGGAAAAACAATATACCAGATCTTTCAGGGAGAGGATGCAAAACGATCAATTAACGTATATAATGAAGTTTTGCAGACCGGCGTTCCCAGAACTTTTGAAAATGTATTCAATTTCAATGGAAGGGAATATCTTTTTGAGATTAGTGTGTATCCATCCGGTTCGGGGATTTCGGTCTTCTCACGGGATATCACCGAACGAAAGGAGATGGAGAAGAAACTTCGGGACTCCACAAAAAAGTTACTGCTTCTGACCCAGATCAACCGGCATGATATCTTCAATGAACTGACTGCAATGCATTTCATGCATGATCTCGCCCTTGATACCAGTGACCTTGAGGAGATCTACTCCCATATTCGAAATTCTAAAGAAGGGCTCAGAAGGATTGAGAGAGTATTGCAATTTACCAGGGAATATGATAATTTTGCCTCCTCTCAGAGCATGTGGCTGATGCTCCGGCAGATTATTGAATCGATACAGGGAGAGGTTGCTGCAGGAGTTATTCTGTTTGAAAATGATGTTTCAGATAAGATAGAGGTTTTTGCAGATGCGTTGATTCAAAAAGTGTTCAAAGCCCTGTTTGAAAATGCCATCCGCCATGGACAGACCCTGACAAAAGTCTGGTTTTACACCCAGGAGCGTGAGGGAGGTCTGATAATTTTCTGCGAAGATGACGGTGTAGGAATTCCGGATGTAGAGAAAGATGCAATTTTCAGATATGGCCATGGGAAACACACCGGAATAGGTCTCTTTCTTGCGAGGGAGATGCTTTCTATAAGCAGCCTGACCATATGCGAATCTGGAGTGGAAACAAAGGGGTCAAGATTTGAAATA
>CAZEWE010000064.1:0-1517 GCA_964515765.1 uncultured Methanospirillum sp.
TCCTGAGTACCCAGTATCGTCCTGATCTCATCCTCCTTGATATGATGATGGAACCGATGGACGGATGGGAGACACTCAACCGGCTGAAACGAATAGAAGAGGTCAGACACATCCCGGTCATCATGCAGACCGGTAAGAACCTTACCTACCGGGAAGCTGAGCAGTTCTCCTACTGTATTGAAGATTATATCATGAAACCCATCACTCCAAAGCGATGTATCGACCATATCACCGGTGCTTTGGATAAAGTCAAATCACTTGAAGACATAATCAGTCATGGATTGCGCGCCGGGTATCCGGAAGAGAAGATCCGCAAGCTGGTCAGGCTGTACCGGACGATAGAAGTAGCACAAAAACTCCTTACCATCCTTGAGGAACGGTACGGGAACCACAACCCTTCGGAAGATAATGAGACCTATGGGCCAGAGGAATATTCCGGTTTTCTCCTCCGTCTTCAGCAGGAATATGACGACCTGCAAAAAGAGATTGATTATGCCCTCAGCGGCCTGAAACCGCTCCCAAAAAAATAAATTACCTTACTCTTCTTCACTGCATCCGTCCACCACACAGGAACCGATGATTGAACCAACTGCTCTGAAGGCATCCTGGAGATCCTGGTAGTTGGGTATGTGTGCCTCACCCAGCATATCGATGGCGGCTTTCATAGAATCCCCGCCAAGGAGACACCCAACAACCATGGACCTGGTAAACCGGGAGAGACGGATCATCTCATGTGCAAGGTTTTTCGGGTCCATCATGGCTACCGGAGAGGTTATAACAATGGCAATATCCCAGAAGTTCTGATATTTTATCAGGATATCAAAGACACGGGCGAACCGTGAAGCATTGCTGTCACCAAGCAGGTCAACCGGGTTTTTATGTGACCAGAGATCAGGGAGCAGTTTGTTTAGTTCTTCGAATACCGCCTCTGGAAGGTTGATCATCTCAAGTCCGAATTTTTCTGCATAATCCGCTGCAAGAACCCCGAAACCTCCGGCATTGGTAAGAATGATCGTCCGTTTTCCCCTGGGATACCCCTCTGATACGACCAGCCGGGCGATATCAAAAGCCTCATTGAGTGAATATGCCGGGATAACACCAGACTGCCTGAATGCAGCAATATAGGTCTCAAAACTCCCTGCGAGAGATCCGGTGTGTGAGGATGCTGCCTCCTGCCCACGGACGGATGAACCGGATTTTAACGCAATAATCGGTTTTCTCCCCCGCATCGTTGCAGCATATCTGATAAAGTCCCGCCCATCACGGATCTCCTCAACATACAGGATAATCGCATAGGTGGTTGGATCCTGATCCAGAACCTGCAGGTATTCCATAAAACCCATATCACTCTGGTTTCCGACACTGATGACCGATGAAAACCCGATACGACGGGTAATTGACCAGTCAAGGACGGTGGTAATTATCGCACCACTCTGGGAGATAAATCCAATCTGACCGGATAAGGGAGACTGTACATCAAAGGTTGCATTCAGTTCCAGGGGCGGGATGATTATCCC
>CAZEWE010000064.1:1617-13202 GCA_964515765.1 uncultured Methanospirillum sp.
TTGACCGGGTAGAGTTTTCCCTTGAAGTTTAAAAGGTTACGAAAGACTGCATACCCGACTTTCCCCGGATTTCGTGATGCACCTACTACGGCGATGGATGACGGATGCAGGATATCGGGAACCGGTGGAAGTTCAGGTCTGACCGGTGCCAGTGCCGCTTCTCCTGCATGTACATACATCCTGGCATCGACAGCATAGGCCCCTTTTTCATAGAGAATGACTGGGTTTATATCAAACTCAATTATCCGGTCATCCTCGAAGAACATCGCTCCTGCTTTCTGCAGTAGTTCGACCAAAGCATCTTCATCCAGCGGTTTTCTCCCCCGAAATCCGGTGATGAGCTTATACCCGCTCATCTCTCTGATCATCTCCCGGTATTCATCAGGAGATACCGGCAAAACCCGCATGGAGAAGTCATGGAGCAGCTCAACCAGGATTCCACCCATTCCCACAGTGATGATCTTCCCAAAGGACGGATCAGTCCTCCCGCCGATTAAAAACTCAGTCCCTGAAGGAACCTCCTGAACAACCATGTATCCGGATATCACTGCATCAGGAACCGCGTTTCTCACCCGGTTGTCCATCTGCACCAGCGCGGCAAGGATGGCATCAGGACAGGAGAGATTCAGGGCCACTCCCCCTGCATCTGATTTATGAATTACCTGGGGAGATACAACTTTGATTACAACCGGATACCCCAGTTTTTCTGCAGCTTTCAGGGCATCTTCATGGGAAGTAACAAACGTGTACTCTGGTATTGATATTCCATGCTCATGCAAAATCCGGTATCCTTCAAATTCAGGGAGGAGTTTTTTCTCCATGGTTTTTCCTGAAGGTGATTATAGAATACGAATAAGATAAGGGTTATCTCTTAGATATTTTGAAGAAGTGCCTGGAAAATACCCTTACGGATCAGTTCTTTTGACACCGGGCCTTCTGGAAGGTCCACAATCCCTGAAAGAGGGTGTCCGTTGATGAAGAAGGTCGATGAATTATTTTCAATATTCTCTTCATAGGTATTATTGATATAAATCAGCTCAACACCGGAGACCATGAGTTCGCCGGACAGGTCATGTAAAATCCTTGAGATGGCTTCAGGGTCTTCGGGTGTCTCACCTTTATGCTTCCACTCTACCCTGAGGACGATCTTATCAATTACATCTCCTCCACAACCTGTACAACCTCCACATTTATCCGGAGTGCATCCGGAACCATTGAATTCACTCATATTTGTCCTCTTTATATGCTGATGCCCGATGGGGCGGTGCATGATCACATACATATGGGTCATATGAGGTCATGAGCATTCGTCTTGTTCATGAAACATAAAAAACCAAAAGGGGGGGGGTTAAAAGTGAAATATATTCGTGGTGTATTTGTGTGCAGCTGTGCTCCCGGAGCAGGTGTTTGTCAGGTGCGGAGATCTGGCATGTGGGGGGTTTGGGGGGTATGTTTCAGGGTTACCGCTCCGGCATGTTTCTGCACACTATACAGGTCTTGCCCTGTGGTATTTGAGGTTAAGTGAAACAGGGTGAAAGTGAAAAACCTGTTTTTGAGGGGTTAGAAAAAGGGATATTTGTGCCTTAATTTTTGTAATGGGGTGAGAAATGTGCTCTAAAAAAATGTGTTTCACTTTCGCAGAAGGCTCCATTATCTGGTGTACGAAGGCTCAAACATGATGCATGAGAACCTGAGACCGATACTTCCGGAGATGATGACCGAACAGATCATACTGCATCTTGACATGGACTCCTTTTATGCATCGGTGGAGATCCGAGACAATCCTGAACTATCCGGAAAGCCGGTAGTCATCGGTGCAGATCCCAGACAGGGAACGGGTCGCGGGGTAGTGAGTACCTGTTCATATGAAGCACGGGCATTTGGCATCCACTCCGCTATGCCCATCTCACAGGCATATCATCTCTGCCCTCATGCCGTCTTTATCCCTCCTCATATGGCCACGTATGCACAGGTTTCATCCACTATCATGCAATTACTACGGGGAATAGCCGGAGAGATAGAGCAGGTGTCAATTGATGAAGCATACCTTGATCTCACGAGTGACCTGTCTTATGAACTGGCTGCTCATCATGCTGTAGAGATAAAGCAGGTGATACATGACCAGGTCGGTCTTACCTGCTCTGTAGGTCTTGCTCCTTCACGGATTTATGCGAAGATGGCGTCCGAACAGCAAAAACCGGACGGGCTCACGATTGTCCCTCCCGGATCTCTCCTGTCATTTTTAACGCCGCTTCCTGTGGGATCAATCCCCGGCATCGGGAAAAAATCTGCGCAGGTTCTCATGAGTGCCGGAATACTGACCATTGGAGATATTGCCCGGTGTGATATCCAGACGTTACAGGATATGTTCGGTTCCCATGCAGTCAGGCTCCATCAGATTGCCCGGGGACTGGACCGGGAGGGTCTTCGTGAATCTGGAAAAAGGAAATCGATCAGTCGTGAACACACCTTCTTAAAGGACTCAACCTCTCCTGATGAGATACTGGGCTCCATGCATGCGATGATTCTCTCGTTATGCCAGGAACTTGCGGAACGGAATATATACTCGCGCACCATCGGCGTAAGGATCCGGTTTACCGGTTTTATCACCAGAACAAAATCAGTTACCCTGATGCAGCCGACCCGTGAGGTCAGGATTATTGAAAACGCTGTAGATGGTCTGTTTGCAGAGATGTGGGATATGACTCCGGTCCGGCTGATTGGGGTCAGATTTTCCGGACTTGTGCATCCTGATCCGGTTCAGAGATCCCTTTCTGATTTTTGACCTGCCGGCAGGAAAACAGAATGTGCTAACACAAGGATTGATAAATTCACTAAAGAGACATAGTAATATGGGAGAATCAGGGGGACATTTTGATAAGGGAAGATGGGTTGAGGACGCTGCTCCTGAACCATCTTCTGAAGATAATCAGGAAGATCTTGAAATCAGGCTCCGTTCTGCGGCAGGTCAGATTGGCCGTGGTATTGATGAATTACTGGCAGCGGGGAGCGATCTCATCGGCACCCAGGAAGGAAGACAACACCTGGGCAAAAAACTTGACCAGATAACCGGAGACGTACTGCAGGTCTGTGATGATATCAGGCGTGAGGGTATAGAGTTTATTAATCAGGCACGAGATCGTATTATGAAATGACGTTTCTGCGAGAGAGCAGAAGAGGCGCATTCCTTTTCCCTGATAGTCGGATCCATATATGCCCAAATGGCTTGATGTCGGAACCCAGGTAATAAACCTGGACTATATTCAGAAATTCCTGGTCGTCGAAGTAACGAAGGATAGGAAAGGGCAGGTTGTTGTTGAGAAAGCTATTCTCCGTGCCCACCTCAAAGATGGCGAGCAGGTAAATATTGCGGCATTTAAAAATAAACTTGATGCCATGACGTGGATCCGGACACGGCTTCGAAACAGCGAAGAAAAGGTGATTCAGGTCAGATAACCGGATTTTGATATCCCTCTTTTTATCACCTGTCCTGCCCCTTCAAAGGAATGTTTATCTGTCCAAAAAGTGAGAGAAATGGCATGAGCAAAGGCTTTGCTGTTCCTCTGGACGTACCAAAAAGTGAGCAGGACACGTATATTCGTAATCTGAAGACGATAACTCACGATTCCGGTCGGCTGATGCTTTTTGCCGGTGACCAGAAGATTGAGCATCTGAATGATGACTTCTATGGCGAGGGGATTCATCCTGATGACCATGATCCTGAGCACCTCTTCAGAATTGCAGCGAAGGCAAAAATCGGATGCTTTGCAACACAACTGGGGCTTATTGCAAAATATGGTGCTGACTATCCAAAGATACCGTACCTCATTAAGATCAATTCCAAGACGCACCTGGTCCCCACATCACAGCACGAACCCTTCTCAAATCTTATCACTACCATCGACCAGGTTGTTGCATTCAGAAAGAGCAGTAAGCTCAATATCCTCGGTATCGGCTACACCATTTACCTGGGCTCTGAATATGAGTCTGCAATGCTGAGCGCTGCTGCACAGGCCATCTTTGAAGCACATCAGAATGGTCTTGTCACAGTCCTCTGGATCTATCCCCGTGGGAAAGCGGTTGGGAACGAGAAAGACGCCCATCTGATCGCCGGAGCAGCCGGAGTTGCCGCTTGTCTTGGATCAGACTTTGTGAAAGTCAATCCGCCCAAGGGAGAGGGGGCATCATCAGCAGAACTTATCAAAGAAGCAACGCTTGCCGCAGGACGGACCAAGGTTGTCTGTGCAGGCGGGTCCAGTGTTGATGGTGCAACATTCCTGACCCAGCTCTGGGAACAGATCCATGTCGGTGGATGCAGCGGGAATGCAACCGGCAGAAATATCCATCAGAAACCACTTGCTGAAGCGGTTCGGATGTGCAATGCCATCTACGCGATCACTGTGGATGGGGCCAGTGTAGAAGATGCGGTCAAGATTTATCATGGCTGATACTCCTGGAAAAATTAAAACAATCGGAATTCTGACCGGCGGTGGCGACTGTCCTGGTCTGAATGCGGTCATTCGTGCAGTGGTCAAGACTGCACATCTCTATGACTATTCGGTGATCGGGATTCGCAACGGATGGAAGGGTATTGTTGATGGGGAAGTAGAGCCCCTGACCGAATTTTCCGTCACCGGTATTCTGCCAAAAGGCGGGACCATTCTTGGGACATCACGAACCAACCCCCTGAAAAGTCAGGAGCAGACCCAGCAGATGCTCTCAAATCTGAAGCGGTTCGGGATTGATGCGGTTGTTGCCGTGGGCGGGGATGACACGCTCAGTGTTGCAACAAAGCTCCATCAGATGAATATCCCGGTTGTCGGTATCCCGAAGACAATTGATAATGATCTCTCCGGAACCGACTACACCTTTGGGTTTGATACCGCGGTGTCAATTGTGACCGATGCCATTGACCGGCTTCATACCACGGCTGAATCACATCACCGGATCATGGTGCTTGAAGTGATGGGACGGCATGCCGGTTGGATAGCAACGATTGCCGGGATAGCGGGTGGTGCAGACCAGATCCTGATTCCTGAAGTGCCCTTTGACATTAACGATGTCTGTGAAGGTCTGAAGAAACGCCGGGACCGGGGGAAGAAGTTCTCCATCGTGGTCATTGCCGAGGGAGCAAAACCAACCGATATGGCTGACTTTGCCACCACCTCTTCAAAAGTGGACGAGTTCGGGCATGAACAGCTGGGCGGTATCGGTCACCTGCTCGGCCGTGCGATTGAGGAGCGTGTCGGTTCAGAGACCCGGGTCACTGTTCTTGGTCATGTGCAGCGGGGTGGATCGCCAACGGCCCATGACCGGGTACTTGCAACCAGGTACGGGGTCAAGGCGGTCCAGCAGATCCATGAAGGGAATTATGGAGTGATGGTTGCTCTCCATGGGGATAAGATCGTCCCGATTCCCCTGAGCGATGCCATCACCCAGAAAAAGGTGGATCCCGATCTCTACGAGATGGCCAGGATCTTTTACTAAATTACTTTCCAATTTTTACCAAAATCTCTTCCAGAGACGGGTACTTGGATTCGATTCGTTCAACCGTGCCACCGCCCGAGCTGATGGTGCTCGTAATCTCATTGAGCGCCTCGATGGAGTGGGCAACAGACATCCAGAGATTTCCTGCCTGGTCGGCCTCTATGGGAGGCTTTGAATCTTCCGGCCAGATGTACCAGATCTCGTACCTGATGGATCCGAACTGTTCGCGCAGTTCTGGCATGGTGCCAAATACCACCACTTTCCCCCGCTTTAGGATCATGACATGGTCGCAGATCTCTTCCACCTGAGCCAGGTTATGGGCGGAGAGGATGATGGTCTTGCCCTGCATTCTGAGTTGCTTTAAATATTCGATGATAAACCGGGTGGTCATCGGGTCAAGGCCTGATCCCGGTTCGTCATAGATGAGAATCGACGGGTCATGTATCAGGGATCGGGCAATGGCGACCTTTCGTTTCATCCCCTTCGAGAGGTTTCCTATCTGTTTCCCGTCCGGCTGGAGGGATAACTGGGCAAGCAGGAGATCAGCCCGTGCCTGGATGGTTATCCGGTCAAGCCCGTAGATCTCTCCAAAGAACCGGAGATAATCAGGGACGAGCATCGTTTCATACAGGCGTGACTCTTCAGGCAGGTATCCTATCTGTGATCGCACCTGCATGGGATCCTGGACAAGATCCAGATTTCCAATTACAAGCGAGCCTGATGTCGGAAGAATAAGTCCTGACAGGATCTTCAGAAGTGTTGTCTTCCCTGCCCCGTTGTGGCCGATAATGCCGAATATTTCCCCCTCTCTGCAGGTGAATGAAACATCGGAGAGGGCGGCAACATCCCCGTATAACTTGGATAAGGACGATGCTTCAATCATAGTGATGTATCCTCCTCTTGTTTTTCACTACGTTAAAGTGTTACGGTAAGCTTTGATATACCATCCCGGCGAACTATCACCCAATGGAGGCTCTTTCACAGCTTCTTACCATTGCGATATGGGAAATCAGACGCTTTCAGGGAACCATGACCCGGGACCTTTTACCGGTTGCCATTGTGCTTCTCATTCTTCTGGTGGGCGTCAGCGGGTTTACGGCACAGAAGGGTATTCATCTGCAGGACGGTATCTACCGGGTCGGGGTGGATAGTCAGATCTACCTGGATGTTATCGGGAGCGATCCCCGGTATGTTGTCTACTCCCTTCCGTCAGATGTGACCAATATCAGGTCACTGGGGCTTGATCTTGCCATCCGTGCGGGGTCGCTTCTCCGGGCAAACGGGGAGAAAGGTGCGGCAGCCCAGAAGAGTTTTGAGCGGGATTTTCAGGCGTACCAGGATTACATCTATCGACAACAGACCGACCTGTTTGCGGCATATCCGGTCTGGATAGATAGTGAGTATATCGTCAGTGAACTTGACTTTCTTGCAACCCAGAGCGGTCAGCAGGTAGCAGCACCACGAACGGCATCCCCGGTTCCTCCTGAACCTGAAAATGTAGAGGCGGATGTCATTCCACCTTCCGGTATCATCCCGGCAGATATGGAAGAACTTCGCCTTCAGCTTGAGGAAGAGGCGGCACGGGGTGCAGATCAGCTGGGCCGGTATACTGACCTCTTATCCCAGCAGGAGGCACTCGGAGAACTTCGAATCCCCTCCATGCTCTCTCCGCCTCTGCCCTTTGACACCATCATCTTCATCTTCGTATTCATATTCCCGCTCTACTTCACATCCCAGTTTTTTATGATGAGTATCATGAATGAGCGGACTCTTCGGCAGGGTGAAGCCCTTATAGCATCACCGGTCAGGCCTCTCATTCTGGTGCTTGGGAAGATGCTCCCCTATGCCGTCGGGATGATCCTGGTGGTTGTTGCAATTCTCTTCACGGTGAAGGCCGATGTTCTGGCAATCCTGCCTCTCATTCCCGTGATCCTCTTCTTTTTGTCATTTGCACTCTTCATCGGGATGGTGGCCAGAAGTTATAAGGAACTCTCGTTTATATCCATCTTCTTCTCAACCATCGCGACATCTTACCTCTTCTTCCCAAGTATTTTTGCAAACGTCCACATCGTCAGTCTCCTCTCCCCGGTAACACTGGTGGTTCATGTGATAGACGGGACCGGATACACCCTGACCGATTATATCTACTCAACCACCCTCTTTTACCTGACCAGTTTCATCCTCTTCGGAGTCTGTATTCGGAACTTTCATGAGGAGCAGCTCTTTACCGAGAAAGGCCTTCTTGATGCCCTTGCCCTCTACCTTGGTGCTCTGGTGTCAAGCAGGTACTGGTACCTCTCCCTCATACTCATCTCGGTGATGACGATCCCCTTCGTCTTCATGGCCCAGATGATGTACCTGGTGCTCTTCTTTAACCTCCCGATGCCATATTCACTCATCCTCATCATGGTGCTTGCAGCGATGACAGAGGAACTGGTGAAAGCAGCAGGCTTTGTCGGACTTATTTCACATCGGTATCCTCCCCTGACCTGGAAGATTGTCATCCTTGCATCACTCCTTATCGGGTTTGGCTTTTTACTTGGTGAGAAGCTGCTCCTCTTTGTGACCATCTCACAGATTGCTGACTCTATCTTCGGAGCTGCTCTCTTTATGTCTCTTGGCCTCCTCTGGATGCCGTTTCTCCTGCATGCAGGGACCGTATTCTGCACCGGGGCAGTAGTGAAGATCTGGGGGAAGAATGCTTTTCCAATCGGGATTACCATTGCAACCATCGTGCATACGATCTATAATCTGTACATGCTTCGGGGGTGGGTATGGTGAATCAGCGACTTGTTACTGCCATTGCGCGAAAAGAGATTCGGGGGCTGACATCAGAGAAGACTATCATCCTTGCCATACTGCTTCAGCTCTTCATCGCCATGTTCTCGTCATTCCTGATGGTCGGACTGTCTGCGATGTATGACCCCTCGGTATACGGGCGGATTACCGGTGTTCAGTACGGGATCGGATTTGCCGGGAATGATACCATCCTCTTTGACCTCTTCAGTCGTGACCCGTCATTTGTTCCCTACCAGATGGACCCTGGTGTCGCCCTTGGTGCACTCAAAGAACGCCAACTGGCGGCAGTTGTCTGGCCTTCTGAAGTCCCTCCGGATGGTGAAGATCCGGTGACGGTCACGCTGTATACTATCAGTAATGATATCCAGTCCACGGTCATCGAGGTGAAGATAAAAGACATCCTGCTTGAGTATGAAGAGATACTGCGTGATATCAGAAAAGAGCGGCTTGATTTCAGACCGGTGACTGTCACGCCTTCAAGGCCGGTGGCCCAGAACTCCTTTTACGAGTTCATCTACGGGCTTCTTATTCCTATGCTTCTCTTCATGCCGGCTATTATCTCTGCAGGTCTTGTGATTGACCTGATAACGGAGGAGTACCAGGAACAGACCCTGGATACCCTGCGTACAACCCCGGCTACCCTGGAAGATATCGTCTGCGGGAAGATCCTTGCATGTATCCTGATAATCCCGGTGCAGGTGGCTTTATGGCTGGTCCTGCTCACAATAAATGGCATCCGGATTGCATCGCTGATTGAGATCCTGCTTCATGTTGTCTTTGCATCAACGGCTCTCATCCTCATCGCAGCAACCATCGCCGTGTATTACCGGGACCGGACAAAGGCCCAGTTCATCTTCTCCACAGCGGTTATCATCGTGCTCCTCCTGATCCTGGCCTTTCCCTCAAACCCGATAAACCTCATCGTGCAACTGGCAGTCGGGACAGCACCGCTCTATCACTGGGCGGTTATGGCCGCATCAATCGCTGGCTGCGCTATCCTTGTGGTTCTCGTAAAAAATATGATCAGGAAAGTTGAGTACTCCTGATACCCTTTTTTGGTCTCCCTGCTCTACTCGAGTATCTCACGTCTGGCAGAGGCAAGTTTTGGCTCAAGTCGTGCTGCTGTAGATATGGCAAGATCAGCACGATCTGAAAGCCCCCCGGCCTGCATGATGATACCTGCATTAAACCAGACTTTCGGCATGGTCGGGAAGAGAGAGAGCGCTTTTTCTATCGCTAGAAGTGCTGCATCATAGTCTCCGGTTTTATAATACAGCACCGAGAGGTAATGCCACCTGATGGAAAAATCCGGGTGATCCGGAGGGACGATTGTCAGATCACTGATTGCTCCCTGAATATCCCCGGTCTTATACCTGATAAAGCCCCGGCGGAAGATGTATTCGATGTTATCCGGATACTGTCTGATTAGCACCTCAAAATCAGTCAGTGCCTCTGCATACCGCCCTGCATCGAGATGGCACATGCCACGGTAGTAGAGGATATCAAAATCGGTTATGCCTCCGGCGATTGCGCTCGTGAAATAGCCGCAGGCCTCCTTCATATCGCCGTCACGGTATCGTTTGAGGCCCTCGATATATGCCTTCTTGGCCGGATCTTCTGCCCGGTTCTCAGTCCGGCTGTCCATGGTGTACATGTTGCCGATTCCTCTATTTCAAGTCATCAGAAGATCCCGGGGGATCCCATTGGATTTGTGATGGTGAGTTGTTCAAAGACATGATCCCAGGAAAATTGACCGGGAAATGAGAGCAGATGGGAATGCAATTACATAATAAAGCGTTCCGAAACAACAAACCTATTATCTCCAGCCTCCTAATATCCTCATTATGCAAAGGTCTATGGGTCTTCTGCTGGTATTGGGGATAATTCTCATCTGCGGGGTATTTGTTATCGCTGATAGTCTGAGTGTGGTGAAAAAAGAGGGGGGAAGCATGGAAACAACCCAGACAGGGGAAGTTGTGGATGGTTCAATGCAGGGTGAAATCCTGGTCCGGTTTAATCCTGAACTCTGGAATATGACCGCTCTTCAGTCTGCAGCCAATGCTTCTCATGCATATATAGGAGCAACGGTGAAGACTGATTATGACGAACTCGGACTTCCCGGACTCCAGCTGGTCCAGCTTCCGCCAGGTATGACTCTGGAAGAGAGCATCGCATATTACCAGAGTCTTCCGTATGTGAAATATGCAGAGCGGAATGTCGTCTATTCAATTGAGAGCGAGCCCGGTTCAAAAGATGGTGTGAATGGAACTCCTGACACAGGTGCTCTGACACAAAATGGCACTTCACAAAGCCCGGTCCGTCTGCTTGTCCAGTTCGATGTAAAGGCATTTTCTGATGCAGCGAACCTTTCCGCGTATGCAAACCAGATCCATGCATCACTGAATGCAACGCTGCTGAAGGATTTCACGAATGATGGTCTGTCCGGGCTGCATCTTGTTGAACTTTCCGCGAATATGACAGCTTCTGAAGGAGTCCAGGCATATAAAAATCAGACATCAGTCATATATGCAGAGCCTGATTATGAGATCAGACTGAGCGAACCGGTGTAAAAATAAATTTGATCACAGGGGGGGCATCCGGAATGTCCCTTCCCTGATATCGCCAACCCATTTTTGAAACATTCTTATACCTTCAATCATCCGCTCTCCATATTTTTCAAAGAATGCCTCTTCCTCTTCAGGGGCAGGTGGCTTTTCCAGGTATTCAAGAAGGGCTGATTCCCCGTCAAAATCAGTGCAGGCAAACCTGATGAAAAAATCACCATAGGGAGCCATCATTGCCTCACCGGTGACGGTTGCGATATGATACGGATGTGTGATCAACGCAGGAGCCAGATCATTTGAATACAAGATCCCTGCTTTCTGAAGTGCATCTGTGAGCGGATTCATATCCACCATGAAGTAAAATCCCGCCCTGGGAACCGTGACCCTGATGCCCTCAATGGCCCCGCACATGTGTGCAAGCCTGCTGGTCATGATCCGGAGAATATTTCTGACCGCTTCAAGGTACTGGTCCATCTCTTCTCCGGACCGGTATGCAGCAATCCCTGCTTCCTGAAGTGGTGCGGCAGAACTCGTGTAGATGGTTGCAGCAATCTTTGCTACATCACGAATGGTTGAGGGGCTGCTTCCTTCTGGCATAATGCAGCTTCCAAGCCGGAATCCCCCTGCTCCCATACCCGCAGACAGGCTGTGAATGACAAACGTGCCCTCCGGGTATATCTTCCCCATGCTCACAAATGAGCCGGGATCATAGGTCAGGAGGCTGTATACCTCATC
>CAZEWE010000065.1:0-13145 GCA_964515765.1 uncultured Methanospirillum sp.
AAAAGTCTCACCATGGTCTTTTACTCCGGTAAGATCATCCAGACACCATCACTCCAGAACCCGACGATCCTGGTCATCACCGACCGGAATGACCTTGACGATCAACTCTTCGGAACCTTCTCCCGGTGCAGAAAACTCCTCCGGCAGACCCCCATCCAGGCAGAGGGCCGGGACCATCTGAAGACACTGCTCAGTGTCGCATCTGGTGGTGTCGTCTTCACTACCATTCAGAAGTTCTTCCCCGAAGATGAGAACAAGGAGACGTATCCCCTCCTCTCTGACCGGAAGAATATCATTGTCATCGCAGATGAGGCACACCGGAGCCAGTACGGGATGCATGGGAAGGTGAGCAAGAAAGGAGAGATAAGTTATGGATTTGCCAAGTATATCCGTGATGCCCTCCCAAACGCCTCATTTATCGGGTTTACCGGTACACCCATCGACCTTCAGGATAAAGTCACAAGGAACGTCTTTGGTGAATACATCAGTGTCTATGATATCCAACAGGCCATCAAAGACAAGGCTACCGTTCCAATCTATTACGAAAGCCGTATCGTTGATATCAGGATGAATGAGCAGATAAAACCGCTCATCGACCAGGAGTTTGAAGAAGTCACCGAGAACGAAGAGGTCATCAGAAAAGAGAAACTCCGGACAAAATGGGCGGCACTCGAAGCCATCGTCGGAGATGAGAAGCGAATCAACGAGGTTGCTGATGATCTCATCCGCCACTTTGAGCAGCGGTCAGATGCCATAGAAGGAAAGGCGATGATCGTCTGCATGAGCAGGCGGATCTGTGTGGAACTCTATAAGGCACTGGTTGCGAGGCGTCCGGACTGGGATTCTGATGCAGACAATGACGGGTTCCTGAAGGTGATCATGACCGGTTCAGCAGGTGATGAGAAAGATTTCCAGAAACATATCAGGCCAAAATCAGGCCGGGAACTCCTTGCAAAACGGTTTAAGGATCCGGAAGATCCATTCAAAATCGCTATTGTCCGTGATATGTGGCTGACAGGTTTTGATGTTCCCTGTCTGCATACCATGTATATCGACAAGCCCATGAAGGGCCATACCCTCATGCAGGCAATCGCCCGGGTAAACCGGGTATGGAAGGATAAGCCCGGCGGGCTCATTGTAGACTACATCGGTCTTGCCGAAGAACTGAAAAAAGCCCTGGTCACCTATACGGAGAGTAAAGGCAAGGGAGATCCCGTGTTTGACCAGGAGCGGATCGTCGATAAGATGATGGAGAAGTACGAGGTCTGTTGTCATCTCTTCCACGGGTTTGACTGGTCAGGCTGGCGGGGAGCTCCGGCAGCAACTCGTCTCTCCATCCTTCAGGCAGGATTTAACTATGTCCTTGATGATCCTGAACGAAAATCAGACTTCATGCAGCATGTGCTTGAACTCTCCCAGGCATTTGCCCTTGCTCTCCCCCATGAAAAAGCCATTGAGATCCGGGAAGATGTCGCGTATTTCCAGGCCGTTCGGGCACAAATCATAAAGACATCAGAAGGAGCAGGAAAATCAGAGTATGAACTGAATCTGGCGGTAAAGCAGATCGTCTCAAAGTCCATTGTTCCCCTTGGTATCGTCGATATCTTCAAGGAGATGGGAAAGGATGTGGGAGATATCTCAGTCCTCTCCGAAGAGTTCCTGAATGACCTCCTGAAATACAAAAATCAGAATGTGGCAATTGCTGCCATGACCCGGCTGCTGAATGACCAGATCCGGGCACGAACCCGGAAAAATACAACCGAAGCAAGAAAATTCTCAGAGATGCTTGAGCAGACGATAAATAAATACAATAATCGGAAGGTCACGACCCAGGAGATTTTAAAAGAGCTTGCGCAGATTGCACGCGAGATCAGGGAGGCTCAGCAGCGGGGAGAGAGCCTGGGACTGACCGAGGCAGAACTTGCATTTTATGACGCTCTTGGGGTGAACGACAGTGCAGTGGTGATCCTCGGTGATGACATACTCAAAAAGATAGCCCAGGACCTGGTAAAGACCATCAGGGATAATGTTACCATCGACTGGTCATCCCGTGAATCGGTTCGGGCAAAGATGCGGGTCGCGATAAAGAGAATCCTCCGGGCAAACGGGTACCCACCTGACAAACAGGAGAATGCGATTCAGACAGTGATGCAGCAGGCAGAGTTACTCTGTTCGGCAGTTGCTGGATGAGATAACATCAATCAGTGTAGAAATAATCATATCAATTATTTGCCTTCGAAGAACTGAGAATAATTCTTCGTTCTCTATTCCAGATATGCCTCAATTGCTTCTTTGGCATTATCTGTAGCTTCTTCAATTGTTTTTCCCTGTGTGATGCAACCAGGAAGCCCCGGTACGGTTACAACAAACCATCCATCCTCTCCTGGTTCTATGATTATGTTGAATTTTTGGAACATTCCTCTTCTCACTCATTCCTTATCCATTGTGTAAATGGTTATTGAGAACTGAAGATCATCAAAAACCAGTACCCCAAAAAAATCCATAAATTGCCCTTAATCCACGAATTATGAAAGAACACGCTCATTCAACAACAAACCCTTCTCATCCGGCTACCATCCACCCCTTTATTACCTTAGAAAATAACTGATACCATTATGAAAGCTCTTCTGGTTGCTTTACTCCTCTGTTTGCTGGCCATCCCTGCTGCCGTCTTTTCATCGGAGCAGGAGCAAGCCACCCCCGACTCGTCAGTCACCGATCTTCCTCTCATCGCTACCTTTGAGGACGGACAGCGGTATGAGGCTGGTCTCTATCCGGTCATTGTCCTCACCGGTTCGTATCGTGAGATGGGACGTCAGTATGGCGGTCTTATGAAAACAGAACTGACTGAAGAATACGCATACCTCATGAACACTATCACAAGCCAGGGAATGACAAAGGAAGAGATCATGAAGGATGCCAGAATGGTTCCGGCATATTATCCCGAGCGGGTAAAGGAGATCTTTACCGGGATGGCGGAGACATCCGGACTAACCTATGATGATATCGCATTCCTCTATTACGGGCCAATCTTCCTGTTATTAGCCTCTTCAAACCCACAGCCCGTTCCTGCCTCCTGTTCATACCTTGCCGCCTGGGGCGATTACACAACCGATGGTTCCCCGGTAGTCTCCCGCAACTGGGATCTTGCTGATTCTATAATGCCGCTGACAGAATGGTATGTCCTTACCATATACCGTCCCACGGATGGCAGCAACAGCATTGCAACATGGAGCCCTGCCGGTGCACGACCTGAGACATTCATGAACAACAAAGGACTCTTTATCGCTGATGATAACTGTGGCCGGGAAGATAATGCCCCCGAGACCAGACCGGAATTTATCACGGAATATTATCGGTTCATGTTCGATTACTCTGACCTGAATGCCCTGGAGGTTGCAATAAACGGAACTGCCCCTGATGTTGGTTGGATTGTGGATATTGCAGGGCCGGACGAGGCATTTGTGCTTGAAAAATCAACCGACCGGACGGTAAAAAGGACCGGTGACGGAGTAATTGCAGCTGCAAACCATTTTGTTGATCCATCCTGGAACCTCCCAGAGCCCCCTGAACACTCACTCTCCCGGTATAACAACCTCCTCCGCCAGGCAGAAGAGGCGAAGGGAATGATCGATGCAGAGAAGATGATGGAGATCCGTGACGTCTGTATCGAGGACGGAGGATCAAAGTTCTGTCACTCTGACCTCGGAGGCGGGAAGTACTCAAGCAACCATCAGGTCGTCTTCGAGCCACAGAACCAGACGCTCTGGATGAATGTCATGGACAAGGACTGGCAGAGGGTTGAACTAGCTCCCTTATTCGGGAATGAGGCGTCATAAGACGGCTTATTACGACAAAAGGAAGATGCCGGGATCTTTCCCGATCACCTGTTTTTTCACAATCTGCGACTGTACTTCGAAAATATATGAAAAATGATTATTCCCTTGTTACCGAGATATTCGAATAGGAATATGACAAGGCCATTGGGTTTTCGGTGCAGGTGTCACAGACCAGTTTCGGGACCTGAACCCATCCAAAAGGAGGGATAACAGCATCGCCTGCATCGGGTACGACCGGAAGATCCAGGCTCTTTTGAATGATAAACCGGTACGGATCAAGATTACCAAAGAAGTATGCCTTGTATCGGAGTAGATCGTCTTCGGTAGCATTATATGACGTATCTCCTCCCTCGGCTGCCGTAACATCCACCGGAATCCATCCATAGCCCTCCAGGTAGAATTCAGCCCAGATATGAGTTCCTGCTGACCCTTCTATCATCTGGTATCCGCCTGTGGCCCGTGCAGGAATCCCAATTGACCGGCAGAGAGCAGCAAAGTAATAACTCTGGGATGCACAGTCACCGATCCCGGTGTCATGAACATACTGCGACTCGGGCATTCCGATAGCATCAAGCCAGACATGGGGTGCATGACTGTAGGGATGAGTATTGATAATATCCCAGTAGATCATCTCTGCCTGAAGATACGGGTTTGTTTCATCTCCCACGATGGAACGTGCCTTTTCTATTATCTCAGGGGTGATGGCGATGTTCTTTGAGGAACCGGTGTATCTCAGGAACTCATGTGAACTGGTGTTATATGGCTGTACGTTCTTTGGATCGATTTCAAAACGCTGTTCATGCTGATCAAATCGATATCGGACCTTTATGGAGAGGGAGGGGTCTTCTATCTCATCGACGGGGATCTCCAGATAAACCAGACCAATATCGGCATCGGTCCCGGTTGATGATTTCAGATATTGTTCCGGCATAATAGAGAGTATTGAAACATTCGTCTGGGAGCCTGATTCAACCGGCACCGGCATCCAGACCTTAAGCGTCCCATTCTCAGGAAGCTCACTACGGGGGATATCAAGACTGGTAGATCCTGTGAAAGTGACCGGATCTCCGTATCTCTGGGTATCGTCCCCCCACGATGCGGTTATGAGTGGCATGAGTTCATCATAGAGGGGTGTGTGATTGTTTCGTGCATTTTCCTCCCTGAGAAGAGCAGGATAATGGTTTTTAACATTGTGGATGGTATCAGAGAAGTACCAGATCTCCCCCTCACTCTCGATGGTTGCGGTCATGGGTGCTGAAAGCCATAGATTCCGCTGTTCCTCTGTGACATCAGGAAAAGCCATAGCCATCTCTGCCTCTATCTCGCTCTGGTTATACGGAAATGCCATTCCGGCTGCGGTTGAGAGAAATGCCATGTCCCGTGCCCTGATAAACCCATCATGGTCTCCTTCCTGGGCATAATTCTCCTTGGCAAGTGAGAAGAAGCCCATGGCTGTGTGAAAGTTACTACTGTTGAATTCGGTTTCACCCTGTGCAAAGAGATCATCCCCGCTCGCTGCAGAATCTGCCGGTGTGCCGGATACAAAAACTACAATGAGGATGAATACCGTGAGAATAAGGAAGATTGCTCTTCCCTGGATAATCCGTTTCATTGTTCACCTGGATACATAGAATATGATACGACGGTGTTGTCAGATAATAAAATCACCGGTATCTCTCAAACCATGAAAAAAAGATCTATGATTGAAGTGAATTCGAATTTAGCCCGGCGATTGAAACAGTGTTATCAAAGATGCTGCCAGCATATATCCTGGCTCCAGGCTCAATCATTCTTTTCTATGATGCGGAATTCGCTCTCCGGGATGGTAATTTCAAAACGAATTCCTGTACCTGCTTCTCCGGTCTCCTCAAGGGATATATCCGTTATGGAGAGGATCTCCCGTGCAAGAAAGAGACTGGTTCCGTTTTTTCCCATATACTCCCATTTGAAAACCTGCTCTTTCTCATTTGCCGGTATTCCCGGACCATCAGATTCAATGATGATAGTAATGGTGTCTGCATTCTTTTGACATGATAGCCCGATTCTGGTGATCTGATCCCCCTGCCTGGCAATCGTATCCATGAGAGCCAAAAATGCATCTTCAAGCAGTGGATCTGTAAATATCTCGATATTGGGCAGATCTATTGTTCTGGAGATATGTGAGAGATCAAGATGGGATATGGCACTGAGAAGAACATATACAAAATTCTGCCATCGTGGCTGATTGATCCCGAGGTTCTGGTATTTCTCTAAAAAGGAGAGGTTTTCCTGAACGGAATGTAAAATTTCCTCCTCCTTTCCGAAATATACCTTTGCTTCATCAAAGGATTCAGATTCCTTAGAAATCTGGATAAACCCTGCCAGGTTAAAGAATGCATTCCTGATATCCTGGCCGGTGAGTTTATTCAGGAGGTTTAGTTTTTTCCGGGCCTGAATAAGTGCATTCTCACTTTTTTTCAGTTGATAAAAATTATCCCTCAACTCTTCATCCATCGCAGAAAGCTGGTCATATGCAGCCCGTAACTCCTCATTTTTCCGAACCAGTTCCTCGTTCTGGGTTGCAAGTTCAGCCGTCTTCCGTCTCACCTCACGCCGGAGAAGATAACTCATGATAACAAAGAGAGAGGCAAGGCTGGCAATACCTCCAAGGATCCACCACAGAAAAGCAGGAATTATCTCTTCGGCCGATATGCTGTACCATCTCTGCATTGACATGCTGTAGATGGAGGATGGATTCTTCTTGCTTTCTGCAATATAGGGATCTATTGCCCTGAGAAGATCCTGGTTTTTCCCCTTTAAAGTTGCAAACCCAAACTGTGCCGGATTAAACATAACCGGGGTTGTCGTAAGCCCGTATTCCTTCACCTCCTCCTGCCCTGCAGAGTTATACATCACAAGGGCATCTGCTTCTCCTTCTGAAACAGCGGTAAAAATATCGGCCGGTATGTCCTTCTCCAGAAATATGGCAGTTACTCCGAATTTTTCTGCATAGTCCCGGAGTCCCACTCCGCTGGATGCTCCACTGACCATTGCGACTCGTTTACCTTCCAGATCCAGGATAGTATTGATGCCAGAATCAGGGCGTGCATAGACCTGTGACCAGATCGAGAGGACCGATTCATTTGTGAAATCATAGAGTATGAGCCGTTCCGGTGTTACGGTCACCGCAGGCATGAGATCGATATCCCCCCGGGACAGGCGTTCCCAGCTCTCAGAGAGTGTTCCACTCATCCAGATGACCTTCCAACCTTCTTTTTTTGCCAGATCCTCGATAAGATCGACAAAAAATCCGGACGGGTTTCCCTGCTCATCGGTGAACAGGGAGGGCCTGAGCTCAGTCAGAGCTACTCTGACATCTCGAGCACCAAGAGCAGGAGAGCAGCATACTGCCATGATGCACAGGAGAGCCAGAAGTATCAATGCCCACCGCGGAGGTCTTTTCCTGGTTTTGGAATGGAAAATCGGAATCATATGCGTCAGACTGGGACTTTGGAGTCGGACTGTGATGATACTTTCATTCGGCTCTGAAAGTTTAATTGTTTGGGCGGGTAGTAATTCTTTCCTAATGTCTGACATACCATATGGGAGATTGACGTTCTGTCTGGCGTTACAGCATGACATTGAGAGATGAAAGGGAGAAGGATCTCTCCTGAAGAGGCACGAAAACTGGGAAAATCAGTGGATCTGACAGTCTGCTATTGGTATCCGGATACGGACAGGCCCTGCAGGATGGGGAGCAGATATCCTTCTCAAATCAGAAAAATTATAGGCCAACTCTCTTTAGACGTTTTCGCTGGTCTTTGATATCTTTTTCTATCGCTTCCCTCTTCTCTTCATCCTTTTCTACGATTATCCTGACGACATCTCCTTCAGTTAAATCCTGAAAGAGTTCACGGGGAAGATGAATCTCCCGGTTTGGCTCGGTATGGGTGACCAGGACTAACATCTCATCCTCAATCCGGTCAATGGTTGCGAAAATCATATCAGAGAAACCAGTATTTTTTCCCATCAGTCCTCACCACAATTGTTCCTTCTTCATCAGTCCTGAAAATTTCAACCCCGGCTTTTTTCAGGGCATTCATCGTTGAAGGTGCCGGATAATGATACTCATTGTCAACGCCGAGTGATATGATGGCACAATCCGGTGTGTCCCCGTTCAGGATGGCTCGTGTCGCAGACCCTTTTGATCCATGATGTGCCAGTTTTACAATGTCACATGATGCATCACAACTCTCGCAATCCCCGGTAAAGAAGATCCTGACATCTCCGTAGGTGAGCAGAAGAGCAAGTGAATCCTCATTCATATCGCCGGAGAGGTCATCCGGAGAGGTTACACGGATGGTGATATCATCGGTGAACGGAATTTTATCTCCCTTTGTCGCGGTTGCATAGGGAGTCTGTTTTTTGATCAATGCCTTTTCCAGATTCCGGTATGCAGGAGTGGTATGGGTCGCTCCATTATCGACATACAGGCCGACCGGCAGAGTATTGAGGATATCACTCATCCCTCCGATATGGTCGGTATGCGGATGAGTGGAGACCAGAACATCCAGACTTTTTATTCCCTGGGATTTGAGATATGAGAGAATTCCGGGGCCTGCATCCATATCTCCCGCATCGATAAGCATGGTATGACCATTGTGCTCGATAAGGGCTGAATCACCCTGACCGACATCAAGGAAATGAATGGTAAGAGAAGAGACTGGTGATATGATGAGTATCAGAAAAAGAAGTACGCAGATTCTGCTGGGTTTCATGTGCATATATCCGTATGAGAGCAGCCACAATAAATCAGATCACTGCATATCGGGTTTTTCCGAAAGATTCTTGACTGATGCTCTCTGGTGCACTCACCCTCCTGCACTATCAGCGGTCTGGCCTCTTCCTGATGAGAGGCAACACATCAGCATAACTACACACCGGGATCCTGACCTTCCCGTCTGCAGTGATCGTAACGCCCCAGCACCCGCCATGTGTCCTGACCCGGTCCGGATCGATTCGTCCCTCAATCATGTCAATCTCCCGGTATGATGAACATCCATCCATGATTATCCTGATTGGGTATCTGATCGGCTATTCAAAAAATCTGCCGGTTTGTTTCCCTGATGATAAGTATCAGGTCTAAAACCCGGTAATGCGGATATTATTGACTTCAGATATGCAGTTATTTAAGGATCTTCTGCTTCCCAAGTATGAATTCATCCTCTGAAATAGTCCCTTCATCCAGCAGAGTTTTTAATTTTCTGATCTCATCTGCCAGATGGGGAGCAGTTTGATCCTCCGTTCCCTCTTTGGATGCACGAAGTTCTTCCAGAAAACCGGACGCAATAACACCAGTCGGAAGGGCGATTAGTCCGATTCCGACTATTATTATCAAAAAAGAAAAAAACTTTCCCATATCGGTGACAGGTACAACATCTCCATACCCGACGGTGCTTGTCGTCTCAATGGCCCACCAGAAGGCGTCATCAAAGTTCTGGAATTTATCAGGCTGCGCTTCTGACTCAAAAATATAAATGAGGTATGAACTAAACGAGAGAAACACCATTAAGATAACAATAATGGAGAAGAGATACTGGCTATCCTTTTTAATAACCCGGTATATCACATCAATGGATCCATAATACCGAAGCAGCTTTAATACCCTGAACAGTCTGAACAGCCGGAGGAAATGAATGATCTGTGGGCTGAGCGGCATAATAAATGTCAGGAAGAATGGAAATACCGCGAAGAAGTCTATAATCATCGTGATGGAACAGGCATACCGAAGTCTGCCGGTTACCGGATGTGCATACTCCGGATAACAGGTACAGGTCCATATTCTGAGCAGGTATTCAATGGTAAAGACCACGATGGTGATCTGCTCGATAAGATCCAGAAATCCTTTGTAATTATGGTAAATGGCAGGGTACGTCTCGATGAAAATGATGAAGGTATTGAGAATTATCAGAAAGATAATGAAAAAATCAAATACACTATTCGGTTTGCCCCCGTTATCTTTGTCATTGATGATATCAAAAACTCTGGTTTTCAACGACTGCATACGATATGTCCAAAAGGCCGCTAACGTGAATACTATACCTTTCTCTCTTTTAAATGAGATGAAACCTGCTGTTGTCCTGCCCGATGTCCCTGGCATCCGGTGGAACCTAAAGTATTTTGTCGGCATATGGAGAGTATTAACCAGAACCCAATCTCTGGTGTGTCTATGGACCCCGCCCAACAACCTCTTGATATTCTTCTGAACTGGTTTCAGAACATTAGTATTTTGGTTCTGCTGGTTCTGCTCTATAATTTTATACCTGACCGGTTCTTTATGCACCGTGACCGGATATATTCGATATTTGTAGGTCTAATCTTCACCTTTGCAGCGGTTATCGGTATTGTTATGCCATGGAGCGGAACCGAACATCCCTCAATCGGGGTAAATGGCATACTTGTACCTCTGGCAGGAATGGTCGGTGGGCCGATATCTGCGGCGATTATCACCGGCATACTCCTCATCATCCAGGTTCCGGTAAATAGCACTGGTGCTGGAGTACCTGATACCCTGATTATCCTGACTGCGGGAATTATCGGTTCGGGATTTTACATAGCACGGGAAAAGCGTCTTTTTCGTCTAGAGCCGGTTCATGAACTCCTTGCTCTCTCGTCAGTCTTCGCTATCCTTACCATTGTCATCATGACACTCTTTCACCCTGGTTCAGGTCCGGCTCAGTCTCTCTCTTATGCACCCCCTCCTCCGGTTCTGGAGGTCGCGGGTATCATATTTATCGGTCTTTTCCTCCTGGGGTCTGTAATATGGACAATTGATCGCAAGAGAGATGATGAATATGAATTGTTCAGTTACAAGGAGCATCTTGAGGCACTGGTGCAGGAACGGACTTCAGATCTCGAACGGATCAATTCCCTCCAGGAAGCAACCATAGAATCTACAACAGACGGAATTATCGTGACAGATCTTGAAGGCATGGTTAACGGCTGGAACAAGGCAGGGTCTGCACTCTTTCATCTGACCGGGCCAACGGGGTTTGAAGGGGGAATTCATATCATCTCCTGTATACGGGAACAGTTGGATCCCCATGAGGAAATGCCCGAACCGCTCAATAATCTCAGTTCCCTTCCGGATACACCAGTCCTTCTCTCTCTAACCCTGAAATCAGGAAGCATATTTGATCTGTCAATCACTCCTCACCAGCTTGCAGGAGAAACCATCGGGAGGGTCTATAATTTCAGGGACATAACCAAACGGAAACGGGCAGAGGAGAAGATGAAAGTTACTAATCAGAAACTCCTCCTCCTTTCAGGCATTACCCGGCATGACATCTTAAACCAGATCACCGCACTCAAACTCTATCTCCACCTGGTTCGGGATGAAACAACCGATGAGTCAGTATCTGAATATATGGGGAAGATGGACCATGTACTCCAGACAATGCAGGAGCATATGGAATTTACCAGCGATTACCAGGATGTCGGACTTCATGACCCGATATGGCAGGATCCCTTTGAGAAATTCGATGCTGCGGCAGCTGCATTTACCAACCGGGGTATTCTGTTCACATCCGGTGAGAGTATGTATGAAATTCTTGCAGATCCTCTCCTGGAACGTGTTTTTTATAACTGTATTGACAATTCAATTCGTCATGGTGAGCGGGTAACGCAGATCAGTTTCCAGGAGATGAAGGATGGGGATGACCTACTTCTTGTGTATACGGATGATGGAATTGGAGTGGCTCCTGCTGATAAGGATCGGATATTTGCCAAGGGTTTTGGGAAGCATACCGGTTTTGGCATGTTTTTGATAAAGGAGATATTATCAATAACAGGGATCTCGATCTCTGAAACCGGTGAATATGGCTCTGGTGTCAGATTTGAGATTCGGATATCACCTGATAATTACCGATCTCTCTGATACCTTTTCAGGCTCATGGAAAGTTAAAAGACTTTTTACGCGAGAAAAAGCCAGTACATACTATGTCATCCACTCCCTGCATACATCATGAAGATCATGACGGAGAACACACCTGCCGTTTATGTAACCAGAATCACTGTTCTGCATGCATTCATGTCGGGAGTGGTCTTTGTCATTCATGTATCTACAAAGGGGTTATCATCATTTTGGTGATCATGGTCATCCTCTCGTATGTTGCCTGGTATGGGCTGCTCTGACAAGACCAACGGGAAACCCTTTCCTGACAGATAATCAATATACAATCAGGTTTATCGAGGCTTTATATGAATATCAGGTTATATTTTCTGGTCATCAGCATCGGATTTCTTCTGATGCTCACCGGTCCTGTCGTCGCAGATGATAATGCGACACATGCATCGCCTATCGTCTTTACCGCCCCTGCCCAGGTGATATCATTCCAGTCAGAAGGCCATGACTATGTCCTCGAAAAAGTCTCTCTGGCTGGTGATTATGCGTACACCCGGCCGGGAAGGTCGGTAACTCCCCGGATAATTGTTACAAACCAGGGTGGGGATGATATCGCTCCCGGTAATGTCCCGGTAGAGGCATGGCTTGGTGAGACCCGGCTCATTCCGGTCACTGATACCTTTCCTCCCCTGAAAGGAGGGACTTCAGCCATGTTTGACCTTCGGTTTATGATCCCCCATGATATTCCGCGGCTCCCCAGTCATCTGACCATAAAGATAGATCCCTGGAATACCCGGAAAGAGGCCGGTGAGGGAGTAAATGAACTCTCGACCCTGTCCCTGGTGGTCATTGAAGACAAGAACAAAAGCTGGGACGACTTTTAATCTTTTTTATTCCACATCAGCGATGATGAGGGTTACATTATCTGGTGCTCCTGCATCATAGCAGATGGTGAGAATCTCTTTGACTGCTGAAATGGGATCGCCTTTTGGTGCTGCCTTGAGGAAAGGCTGACCCCCGTAATCCCAGACTCCGTCGGTGCAGAGCACAAGCCGCATTCCCTTCTGTATCGGATGGGTTGACATCCTGATATCAAGTGTTGTTCTTCGCCGTCCCCCTGACAGGCATGAGGTGATGATATGGCCAAGCGGATGGGATCGTGCCTCCTTTTCGGTCAGCCGTCCGGAATCGATCATCTCCTGGACCACCGAATGGTCTCTGGTCATACATGTCATCGCTTCGTCTCCAGGCATTCTCATGTACACCCTGGAATCGCCGCATGAAAAGATGATCAGGCGTTCAGGAAGAAAGAGCACACCGGCAAGGGTCGTTCCAAGCCCGTCCAGTTCTGGCTGATTTTTGACCAGGTGATTCAGATGGTTTCGTGCAGTGTGTATCCGGTCATGAAGGGATTCTTCCCAGTC
>CAZEWE010000066.1:0-13025 GCA_964515765.1 uncultured Methanospirillum sp.
ACCAGAAGATCCGATCTCTTGAGGCGATGATACCAGATTTCCTTGACCGTATGGCTGGAATTAATGAGGTAGGCATTACCCTCACCCAGTCGATTGCCGTGATTGCACGGGCAAATATGGGAATCCTGGGGTATGAGATCAGCAGGATTCACCGGGATATTGAGTGGGGAGCGAACTTTTCAGATGCTCTGATTCGGTTTGAGCACCGGGTGAGGACGGCATTAATTGCACGAACTGTAACCCTGATTACCCGGGCAGCAACCATGAGCAGTTCTATTTCTTCACTCCTTCGTATTGCGGCAAATGATGCACGAATGTCTGAAAACTTGAGACGCGACCGGTTTTCAGAGATGTTTATTTATACTGCGATTGTTTACCTGTCATTCTTTGTGTTTATCTTTGTTATCGGAGTGATCACGACCCAGTTTCTCACCGTGCTTGCAGAACAGAGTAAAGAGGGACTTGCCATGGCAGGGCCGCTTTCAAACCTTGGATCAACATCACTGATTACGATGGATCGCCTGCTCTATCATATTTGTCTGATTCAGGGACTGTGTTCAGGGCTTATGGCAGGACTGATGGGTGAATCCTCAGTAAAGGCAGGCGTGAAACACAGTTGTATTCTTATCATCGGTGCACTTGTTGCCTTTAATTTCATGTTCTGAAAAAAATATTTTTTTTATTGAGCCGTTGTCGAAGAGGCCCCTGACCGGCGATATTCCCTGAACCGCAGACGGGTGTCCCAGATAAGCTCCCGAAGGCCGGTTTCAGAGGTTTCAAGAAGATCAGATAATGGTTTTGTTGCCCGGGGATCATTGAGTTCATATAATAAAACTGCTACCCATGCACGCCGGTTTTGCGGACCCTGGTAGAGAAGAGGTATGAGCATATCTGTTACCTGTGGACCAAACCGGAGTATTGATGCTGCAGCATCCATCGCATGCATGGGATCATCAAGATTTGTAAGGTATTTTAAGATGTCTGATCGGGTAGGGGCAGGTGATGATCCCATGGTCTCTGGCTTTTGGGTTTTTTCCTCTCCTGATTCAGATTCAGCCGGACATCCGATATCTGTAAGAAGTTGTGCCAGGCGGGTATTTTCTGTGTCCAGACGAATAATCCGGGATGCTAACACTGAATTTTCAGATTCTTTTGCGGCAAGCTTTCCTGAGAGGTTCTGTATCTGCCGGTATAATGCATGAACCGGTTCTTCTTTATCTTCACGGATGGTTTTTTCAAGCATGAGGAGACGGGTCCTGACTCGCTCCAGTTCAGCACGGAGAGCCTCATTATTCCCGCTGATAAGAGTGATATGCCGATCTCTCTCTGCAATGTCCCGTGCGCCTGATTCCAGCTTTGCTTTCCACTCTTCTTTTCTCCTGATAAGTTCCTCATGAAGGTAGGTAATTTCATCACGAAACTCCTGCTCACGCTGGGCTTTCAGTTGAATCATTTCATCCAGATCATGGGCAATCTCTTCGATTCGGGCGGTGAGTTTTGATGTCTCTTCCCTGTATGATGCGTCACGAGTGCCTAACTGATTCTGAAGATCTTCAATCTGAACAGAGAATGACTGAATGGACGCTGCATGTGTCTTTTCATCTGCACGAAGCTGTTCTTCCAACCCTTGCACGTCAAGATTTAGTTCAGATATCCGTGCTTCTTTTGCTATCAGATCCTGATCCTTTTGTGATATATCACTCTGGATTTGAGAAATAGTTGATTCCATATCGGTTGTCAGGGAATCAACGGTATTCGACAACTCAACAATTCTCGCACCCTTCCGGGTAACATCGGCCTCTAACTCATCTGAAAGCCGGATAAGATCAGTATTTTCCCGTGTCAGATCTTCTATTGTTATTGCATCCTGTTCGGATTGTTCTCGCAAAGATTGAACTTGTCTCTCAAGATCTGTAATTTTTACCGCTAAATCAGATTTTATCCCAGTTTTTTCCTTTTCAAGTTCCTTTATTTGTTCTGTGAGATCCTGAACTTTTTTCGCCGATTTTTTTGTCTCTTCGGCTAGTAATGACTGAAGTGTTTTATACTCTGCACGGCTTGATTCAAGCGAGGTCTGAAGTTCTGATATCTTTTTATTATATTCTGCCAGTTCCTTCTCCCGCTCTTTTCGTGATCTCTTCTCATCTGCAATACGGCTTTTCAGATCACTGGCAAGGGTCCGGAGTTCCTGTTCTTTCCTTGCGACTTCATCTCTGGTCTTGGTGAGGGTATCTTCATATTCCAGACGAAGACTCAAATTCTCTTTTTCGACCAGACCCTTTTGAGATTCCAGCTGATCGGTTAGTTGCTGTATGCGTGTAGAAAACTCCGCTCTCGTTTGAGATGCAGAATTTTCATGCTCTTTTACCTGATCAGTGAGTGTTTGAATCAGGGTTTCCTTTTCCTGAATTAATGAGAGATATTCGGATGAAGATTTTTCAAGATCAGATATTCTGGTGAGAAAGTTATCTTCGAGTTCCTTTTTATCCTTTTCAAAGGACTCATGTTCCCGGTTTTTTTCACGACAGAGAGTATCGTATTTTTTTTCTGACTTTGCCGATACATCCTGTGCCTTTTTCAGATTTTTATTCAGGTCGGCAATCTTGTCCTCAAATTGCCTTATGATCACGTCAGACTCATGCTCAAGCCGACTGATTATCCCTAATAATTCCTCATTTTTCTTTTGAAGTGTTACCAGTTCATTCAGAATAGACTCCGCTAAATCCATACAGCCCCCCACAAGCCCATGGAAAAATCCTGTTATAATTAGTATCTAAGAGAGGTGATAAAATGATCTCAGCAATCTGATGAAACACCCATGAATGAACGGATACAGAAAGAAAATTGAAAAAATCAAAAATATCTTAAAATATTTCTGCGCGAGGAATCAGAGGGTAAACCGGGCCATTGATACCGATATCTGCTCAGCAATACCTGCAACCTGATCTACAATGACCCTCAGTTTTTCGACCGATGCAGAAGATTCACCTGTCGCTGTTGCCGAGTCTACAGCCTCCTTTGCAGTGTCTTTCAGCATAGCAGATACTTCGTGCATACTGCTTGTAATCTCTTCAACAGCCGCCGCCTGCTCTTCATTCATACTTGCCACCTGCTCAATATTCATGGAGATCTCTTCAACTGAACCGGCCAGTTTTCCAAAAACCGCAAGTGTGTCAGATAGGAGAACATTTCCATCGCGGACCGCCACCGTTGCACCGTTTACTGCACCTGCTGCTTTCTGGGATTGTTTTTGAAGGTTACTTATCATATCAGTAATCTTTTCAGCAGACTGGCGTGACTCAAGGGCAAGTGCCTTTACCTCCGCAGCAACAACTGCAAACCCTCTTCCCATTTCACCGGCACGTGCAGCTTCAATCGCCGCATTCAGGGCAAGAAGGTTGGTCTGGTTGGCAATGTCGGTTATAAGACGGACAATCTCATTGATCTTTTTCATCTCTCCCTGGATGTCACCGATGAGATGGTCAGCCTCTTCAGCACTTGATATAATAAGACCCATTCCATTTTCTGCCTTTTTCGCAAAATCAGAACCTTCCCGTGCCATTTCTGTCCCCTCATGGGCAAGACGCGATACTGATTCAGCCTTTTGTGAGACATCCCCCACCGTCACCGAGAGATCTTCCATTGCACGGAGAACCTGACGAACTCCTGCATCACTCTGCTCAGTGTTTTCAGAAACAGCATTTGAATTTCGTGCAACCTGCTGGGAACTGTGAGCAACCTCCTGGACGCTGGCATTTGCCTGCTCAATATTTGCAGATAACTCCTTTATCTGCTTATTAATCCCGATCAGAGCATCATGGACCTGATCCCCGATGATATTGAGAGATTTTTTAAACTCGTTCCATTCTCCTTTGGCCTGAACAGTATCATCAAACCTGGCTGAAAAATCGTACGCTGCATACCTGGAGCAGACCCGCATGGCCTCATTAAACGGATTTTTTATTGAAGAAATCAGCATCTGTACGTCATTGGCGATCTCTTTATAAGCACCAGTATGACGGGAGTGATCGAAGTGAGTATCCAGCTTTCCTTCCTCAATATTCTTTTTTGCGTTTGAGATCCCATCATGCAGGTCTTGTATTGAGTCCTTTGATTTATTATACGCATCCAGGAGATCCCTGATCGACTGGTTCAGTTCGGAACTCTTACTTTCACGAGGAGTTCTGATGGTTTTTGTAAGATCACCATCAGCTAGGGAGGTCATTGCAACAGTGATACTTTTTAGCGACTCAGATGCATAGGAAAGTGATTCTTTATATTCTCCTGTCTTTGCCTCATGCTCTCTGGTAACTTTTCTGATCTCCTGTTCATAGAGATCCATGATTTCATTCATCACACGTGCGAGATCCCCTTTTCCGTCGGTCAGGGCAGAGAGAGAAATCCGGGCATCAAATCTTCCATTCCGAACCTGTTCTTTTATTGAAGAGATCTCTGATGATAATTCCATACCTCGTTCCCTCGTATATTCCTACCATTATCTCATCATGGTATCCTATTAATATATGGTGGATCAGGCCTTCCTTATGCTCTCTTTCTGAGGTTATAAAACACAAATTCTTCCTGTTTCCCTTTCGGGAGTAAAACAATAACAAATATACTGATGACTGTCCACTTTAGTAATGTACCATCAATGAGAGGAGGGTTGGATGAAAATTGAGGTCTTGAAGGATATCAGACTTGCAGAAGAAGACTACAAAAAGATGATTTCAGAGGCACAGGAAAAGCGCAAAACAATTACAACCAGTGCCGAACTTGAAGCAGACAACATGATTCAAAAGGCTCATGCCGACGCTGAAGAGTTCAAAAAACAGCGGATTGCAGATGCACGGAAAGAGGCTGATAACCGTTATCAGCGGATTGTCAGTGATGGAAAGGCTGAAGCAATGGCTCTGGAAAACAAGGGGCGGCAAAATCTGCCAAAAGCAGTAGACCTGCTCGTATCACGATTCCGGGAGCAGCTTAATGTTTCAACCTGAGTCAATGAGCAGACTGCTCATCGTCGCATCCAAGCAGCAACTCGAGCCAGTCATAACTGAACTCTACCGCATGAACATCTTCCATATCGACGACTATGTTGAGAAGGGAGATGGAGATTGGGAAGGGTTCAGGATTGGTATGCCCCTTGCCGGGGCCGATGTCACATCCGCGGCACTTGTGAAAATACGATCAATTGCCAGTGCATTTGGTATCAGTAAAGATACCGTCAGTGATGCAGAACGCTCTTCAATCAACGTAATCCAGCGACGCATTGAGCAGGATCTACCTGCAATCGCTGAAGACGTTGAGAAGCTTCTTGCCAAAAAGACAAAAAATGAGTCGATGGTCAAGGAGTATGAACAGCGGATTGAAGCACTACGTCCTTTTATTGATGCCCCTGCGCCATTGGAACTTCTGCAGGGTTATGATACCATCAGTTTCATCGCCGGTAATGTAAAAAGCCCGGTCAGTCTGTCTGTCCCCTGTGAAATGTGGGAGAAACAACTGAAATCAGGGAATTTTGTAATACTCGCTGTGAAAAACTCAGACGTTTCAACGGTAGAAAGAGAACTGCTCGATTTCCAGATACAAAAAATTCAGATCCCAACAGAAAGCGGCTCAGCTTCTCAGGCTATACATGAATATGAGCTGAAGATTGAGGGACTGAAGAAGGAAATCGCTGATCTCGAACGCCAGATGGGAACCATCCGGGACAAGCATGAATTTTTCCTGATGTCATCAGAAGAATTCCTGTCAGGAGATGTAGAACAGGCAGAAGCTCCGCTTCGGTTTGCTACCTCCGAGCATGCATTTGCTGTCACCGGCTGGGTTCCGACAAGTAAAGTAACCAAGGTTTTTGAAAACCTGGATAAGGCCTGTGCCGGAAAAGTCTACGTCTCTGAATTAGAAGTCGATGACTATAATGAAATGCCGCCGGTTGAATACCACAACCCGGACTTTGCACACCCGACCCAGCTGTTCATGGACCTGTACTCACGGCCCAGATATACCGAAGTCGATCCGACACTTTTAATGGCTATTTTATTCCCGATTATGTTCGGGCTTATCCTTGGAGATGTCGGATATGGTGTAATTCTGCTCATTATGAGCCTGGGTCTGCGGTCATTTGTAAAGGGCAGTGAAGCAGGAAACCAGCTGGTAACTGTTCTTCGTAACTGCAGTATCAGCAGTATTATCTTCGGGGTAGCATTCTCAGAAATATTCGGTTTTTCACTCCCATGGCAGCCGATCTGGCTTTCACGTCACATTAATATGGGCGGAGCTGCTCACGAAGCAGCAACTGAAGCCGCAGCACATGGAATGGAAGCTTCTGTAGAACATGTATCACATATCCCGCAACTGCTGGTTATTTCGATCTGGATCGGTATTCTTCATATCACCCTTGGAAGAATCTGGGGTGCGAGAAACGCCGCTAAAATGGATCACGGACATCACCGGACCTTAAAGATCTATGCGAACATCGGATGGATTCTGGTCATGTGGGGTATCCTTGTCCTCATCTGGTCGAATTTCCCCATACCCATGATGCCAGACTTTTCCCAGTTACCGGTTCTTGCGGCCGGCGTGAACCCTGCCACGATTGCAGGTGCCGTCATGCTTATTCTTGGACTGGTCTTTATCGCACGGGAAAATGTTCTTGACCTCATGGAAGTTCCGACGATTATCAGTCACGTGCTTTCATATACACGTCTTATTGCCGTCGGTCTTTCTTCCGTTGCAATTGCAATGGTTACCAACTTTATCGCAATTGATATGATCATCAGCCCACAGCTGAAGCTCTTATCACCGATTGGGATTGTCCTGGTCATAGCAGGAATTGTAGTCTTCCTCTTTGGTCATGCGCTAAATACTGCACTTGGTATTCTTGGCGGTGGATTACATCCCCTTCGTCTTCACTATGTTGAGTTCTTCACCAAATTTTACCGTGGTGGAGGAAAGAAATACACCCCATTCGGGATGATTAGAAAACTGACTAAACAGACAGATTAAAAACAAAAATTATAGGAGTTTAAATTATGGCAGCAGAATCAGTAGCAGTAGAAGTGGCAGCAGCAGCAGCATCAGCAGCAGGACTTAAGGCAGTCGGTGCAGGTCTCGCAGTAGGCCTTGCAGGCGTTGGTTCCGGACTTGGTGAGATGGGTATCGGAGCAGCAGCAATGGGAGCTGTTGCAGAGAACAAGGACATGTTCGGTCTTGCACTCCTCTTCACCGTTCTGCCGGAGACTATCGTCATTTTCGGTCTTGTCGTTGCACTCCTTCTCATGTTCCAGTGAGTGAGGAAAAGACTATGGGACTGGACGCAGTCATCGCAGAGATAAAGGAAAAAGGACGAAAAGAAGCGGAGACCATTGTTAACGAAGGTTCCGCACGCAAGGATGAAATAATGAATGCTGCCAGGCAGGAAGTTGAAAAGGTTCAGCTTACTGTCAAGGATGAAGTGGAGAAGAATCTCTCCCACATCATCTCTCAGGAGGAGGCAGCAGCACATTTGATCGTAAAGCGTCAGGTTCTGAACGCCCAGAAGGATTTAATGGACCAGGTGTACAAGCAGGCGCTTGATAAAATCACCTCAATGCCAGAATCCTTCCATGAAGAGGCGATCACTTCCCTGCTGAAAAAGGCAAAGGAAGAGATCCCCAAGGGTAAGGTCAGCTGCGCAGCACGTGATGAAAAAATCCTTAAGAATGTTCTGAAAGGGTCCGAATTCTCTGCATACACATTCGGTTCTGTCATCGAAACCGACGGGGGTATCATCGTGGAAAGCGATGACGGACAACTGCAGGTCGATTACAGTTATCGTACATTCCTGAACCAGGTTTGGGAATCAGGATTAAAGGACGCATCAGACTCTCTCTTCGCGTAAATCACAGGGGTATAAGAAATGGTTCAGAACAGTGGCGGCCCGGCTCCGTATATCTATGTCAGTACACGGTTACGGGTCAGGAAGGCCAAACTGCTCCCCCCTGAAGAATATCAGCGGATGCTCAACATGAGTCTTCCGGAGATTATTCGTCTGATTGGAGAGACAGAGTACCAGAAAGAGGTCGATGAGCTCGGAACTTCCTTTGAAGGTATCGATCTGATTGAAGTCGCTCTTTCCTGGAATCTTGCCAAAGAATATCAGCGGGTTATTGAACTTGCCCCCGGATCTCTCAAGGAATTTACCATGGCATACCTTCGCCGGTGGGATATCTATAATATCCTGACCATTCTGCGTGGGAAGATGCAGGGTATGAAAGAAGGGAAGATCAAGGAAGTACTCATTCCTGCCGGAAGCCTTGACCGGACTATCCTTGACCGGGTTCTGGCAGAAGAAAACTGCGAGCGGGTTACAGACGCTCTCAAGAGCTGGAAGATGTATCCGACACTTTCTGCAGAACTTTCTGAAGGATGTGCCATCGGTTCATTTGCCAGACTTGAAAATGAGCTCTACAAGCGGTTATACGCAGACCTTCTCCAGATTGCACGGAGAGGAGTAAAGGGTGGAAACCAGTTCCTGAAATTTGTTCAGCTGGAGATTGATGTCAAGAACATCAAGACGCTCTTTCGGATGAGGGGCGATGGATATGAAGAAGATGCTCGTGAATTCTTCATCCCCGGAGCCTCATTCACCCCTGAAGAGCTGCAGCAGATGAACCAGATGACAAGCAGGAACGAGGTCATTGATGCCCTGCTCGCACGTATAAAGGCAAAGGCAATTCAGGTTGCTCTGGAAGATATGAGAACAGAAAAGTCAGAGCAGGAGGTCGATGCTGAACTTACCAAAACGCAGCTTGACCACATGGAACAGCTCTCCAAAATTAATCCGTTCTCAATTCATCCCATCCTCGTCTATCTTGAAAAGAAGAAATACGAGGTTTTCAACCTGAGAGCCATCGCCCGTGGAAAAGAATCCCGACTGTCCGGTGATACCATTGCAAAATATCTGGTGATATAACATGGAGATCGCGGTAATCGGTAACAGTGAATTCATCCTCGGGTTCAGGCTTGCCGGAATAACAAAAACATACGCGGCAGAATCTGATGAAAAAGTTGTTGAGTATGTGCACAAGGTTCTCGATGATGGTAAGATCGGAATTCTTGTTCTCAACAGCAGTGACATGGCAAAGATTCCAGTACGACTCCGCACTACCCTCGAAAACTCAGTTCACCCGACAGTTATCACACTTGGTGAGGAGGAAGGCGGCCTGTCGATGCGTGAGAGAATTAAACGATCAGTGGGTGTTGATCTGTGGAAGTAAAACGAACCAAAGGGGTTTTAAAGAGAATTGCAGGACCTGTCGTCACTGCAGTCAATCTCGACGCACACATGTATGACGTGGTGAAGGTCGGGGATGAGCAGCTGATGGGTGAGGTCATCAAGATCAAGGGTGAAGATATCATCATCCAGGTCTATGAGGATACCTCAGGCATCAAGCCGGGTGAACCGGTAGAGAACACCGGTCTCTCGCTCTCCGTTGAGCTGGGACCAGGACTTCTGACCAGTATTTACGACGGTATTCAGCGGCCGCTCGAAGTGCTGGTTGAGAAGATGGGAAATTTCATCGAGCGTGGAGTTACTGCTCCCGGTCTCTCCCATGACAAGAAGTGGGAATTCAAGCCGGTCAAGAAAGCAGGCGACATGGTTACTCCCGGAACTATCATCGGAGAAGTTCAGGAGACCAACATCGTCCACAAAGTAATGGTCCCTCCATACTGCGATGCAGGCAAGATCAAGGACATTAAGAGCGGTTCCTTTACCATCGATGAGATCGTCTGTACCCTTGATAATGGGGCAGAGATCGCCATGATGCACAAGTGGCCTGTCCGTATGCCTCGTCCGGTTACAGAAAAACTTAACCCGGACATTCCACTCATCACCGGTCAGCGTATCCTTGACGGTCTGTTCCCGGTTGCAAAAGGTGGAACGGCAGCAATTCCAGGACCATTCGGATCAGGAAAGACGGTTACCCAGCAGGCACTTGCAAAGTGGTCTGATGCAGAGATCGTCGTATACATCGGGTGTGGAGAGCGTGGAAACGAGATGACTGAAGTTCTGACAGAATTTCCGGAACTCGAAGACCCGAAGACCGGACGTCCGCTCATGGAACGTACGGTTCTTATCGCCAACACCTCAAACATGCCGGTGGCTGCCCGTGAAGCATCGGTGTACACCGGTATTACCATCGCAGAATACTTCCGTGACATGGGTTACGACGTTTCCCTGATGGCAGATTCCACCTCCCGGTGGGCAGAAGCCATGCGTGAAATCTCATCCCGTCTTGAAGAGATGCCTGGTGAGGAAGGATATCCGGCATACCTTGCAGCCCGTCTGTCTGAATTTTACGAGCGTGCAGGCCGTGTCAACACCCTGAACAAGGACTTTGGTTCAGTCACCGTTATCGGTGCAGTTTCACCACCTGGTGGAGACTTCTCCGAGCCGGTTACCCAGAACACCCTGCGTATCGTCAAGTGTTTCTGGGCTCTGGATGCAAAACTCTCACAGCGGCGTCACTTCCCGGCTATCAACTGGCTGAATTCCTACTCACTGTACCTGGACACCCTGAGCCAGTATTACGATGAGAAGGTTTCTCCGGAGTGGAACCCGCTTCGTACCTGGGCAATGGAAGTTCTCCAGAAAGAAGCCGAACTGCAGGAAATTGTGCAGCTCGTCGGTTCAGATGCACTGCCGGATGAGGAACAGGTCACCATCGAAGTTGCCCGTATGCTTCGTGAGATCTTCCTGCAGCAGAACGCATTCGACCCGGTCGATACCTATTGTGACATGACCAAGCAGTTTGACATCCTTAAGGCAATCAGATTCTATTCTGACCAGGCATATGCAGCTCTGAAGGCAGGAGTCATCACCTCTCAGATCACCGGTCTGAAGGCAAAGAACGACCTTCCGCAGATCAAGTATGTCAAGGAATACAAGCCTGAAATCGAGGGTATTGTCAAGGCAATGGAATCCGAGTTTACCAAACTCCGGGAGGCGGCTTAGATGAAGGAGTACAGAACTATCACACAGGTTGCAGGTCCTCTGGTCTTTGTCGAGAAGACTGAACCTGTGGGATACCAGGAACTCGTCAATCTCGTCCTTGCAGATGGATCAGAAAAGCGTGGTCAGGTCCTTGATACCTCTGACGATATCGTCGTCGTTCAGGTGTTCGAGACCACCACCGGTATCGGAAAGGATACTGGTGTCCGGTTTACCGGAGAGACCATCAAGATGCCCGTCGGGAAGGATATGCTCGGACGTATCCTCTCCGGTGCAGGAAAGCCAAAAGACGGCGGTCCTGACATCGTTCCGGAGAAGCGTCTTGAGATCACCGGTGCTGCTATCAATCCCTGGGCACGTGGGTCTCCACGCCAGTTTATCCAGACCGGTATCTCAACCATTGATCTGACAAACACCCTTGTTCGTGGACAGAAACTTCCAATCTTCTCTGGATCTGGTCTGCCACACAACGAGATTGCACTGCAGATCGCCCGTCAGGCAAAAGTTCCGGGATCTGATGAACAGTTCGCAGTCGTGTTTGCTGCAATGGGTATCACCAAGGAAGAAGAAAACCAGTTCATGGCCGAGTTCGAGAGAACCGGTGCACTTGAACATGCAGTGGTGTTCCTCAACCTTGCAGATGATCCGGCTGTCGAGCGTATCATTACCCCACGGCTTGCTCTGACCACTGCAGAATACCTGGCATTCGAGCTGGACTACCACGTGCTGGTTATCCTGACCGATATGACCAACTACTGTGAAGCACTCCGTCAGATCGGTGCAGCCCGTGAAGAAGTGCCAGGTCGTCGTGGATATCCGGGTTATATGTACACTGACCTTGCATCCCTGTACGAACGTGCAGGTATTATCAAGGGCAAAAAAGGGTCAGTTACCCAGCTGTCCATCCTGACCATGCCTGGTGACGATATCACCCACCCGATCCCTGACCTGTCCGGTTACATTACCGAAGGCCAGATCGTGGTTAACCGTGATCTTCACCGGAAGGGTATCTACCCACCGATCAACGTTCTGCCATCACTTTCACGTCTGATGAACCTTGGTATAGGAAAAGGTTTCACCCGTGAAGACCACAAGAAGGTCTCTGACCAGTTGTATGCAGGATATGCAGAAGGTGTTGACCTCCGTGGACTGGTAGCAATCGTCGGTAAGGATGCACTTTCAGAGCGTGACCGGGGATTCCTTGAGTTTGCAGAGATGTTTGAGAACCGCTTTGTCCGTCAGGGCAAGAGTGAGGATCGGACCATCGATGAGTCACTTGACCTTGGTTGGGACCTGCTCAAAGACATTCCCGAAGAACAGCTTGTGCGTATTGACCGTGAACTTATCCAGAAGTATCATCCAAAATACCGCAAGAAGGCAGAGTGAGCCTCCATGGCACTGAAAGATGTCAAGCCGACACGGTCTGAGCTTATCAACATCAAAAAGAAGATCAAGCTCTCCCAGAACGGTTACAAGATCCTCAAAATGAAGCGCGATGGACTCATTATGGAGTTTTTCAAAGTGCTTGAGGAGGCAAAGGACTCCAGAGGTGCTCTGCTTGAGAAATATGCCCGTGCACAGGAGATGATGGCCGTTGCAAATACCATTGAAGGTTCAATTGGTGTAAAAGCGGCTGCATTTTCTGTCCGGGAAAACCCGGATATCACACTCAAGAGCAAGAATATCATGGGGGTGGTGGTTCCGGAGATTGAATCGACCAAAGTCAGAAAAGGGATTGCAGACCGTGGGTATGGTGTGATCGGGACCACCCCGATCATTGATGATACGGCTTCAGCCTTTGAAGAACTCGTCGAATCAATTATTAAAAGTGCAGAGATAGAGACCACGATGAAACGTCTGCTTGATGAGATTGAATCCACCAAGCGGCGGGTCAATGCTCTGGAGTTTAAGGTTATTCCTGAACTTTCCGAGGCTCGTGACTTTATCAAGATGCGGCTTGATGAAATGGAGCGTGAAGAGTTATTCAGGCTCAAAAAGATCAAGGCCAGATCTACCGCATAATTTTTTT
>CAZEWE010000067.1:0-12749 GCA_964515765.1 uncultured Methanospirillum sp.
GTCTTATTTCAGCAGTAATCACGTATGGTCTTGGCATTTTTGTCTATGCCAAAAATCCGGATTCCAGAGTGAACCGCCTCTTTCTCATGGTGACCGTTGGTGCATCATACTGGGCCGTTGGTGAATACCTGATATGGAGTATCAACAGCTATGAAAATGTTCTGTTCTGGCTGAAAGCGAGCTCATGCTGGACAGTTGTCATTGTGATGTGCATTCATTTCATCCTCTGTTTTGCCGATCATCCGGTATCACGCAGGGAAAATCGTGTATACCTTCTCATGCTCCTTTATATACCGGCAATCATCCTGGCCGGGGTGAATTTTTTCACGGATCATATCTTTACTGTCGGATATTCACCCAATTTCAGGTATTATTACACCCCCTCAATCGGGGACCCGATTTACACCGCTGCCACGATCTATTTCCTTGCCGTTCTCTTCTGGGCGATCTACGTCGGATTGCAGGCACGAAGATCAGCAGGAAATGATACCTTAAAGCGGCAGTCAAGTTCTGTCAGCATCGGACTTCTCATTCTGTTAGGATTTGGGTCGCAATCTGTTGTCATCCTCCCGCTCTTTGGAGTATTTGCACCTAACCTGGTGTTCATCGGCATTGTTCTCTTTTCCATGGCAATCACCTATGCAATCCTGAAGTTTGGATTGTTCATTTTAACTCCTGAAACGGTTGCAACGAATATTATCCAGACCATGCCGGACGGACTTATCCTCACCGATATGGACGGGCGGGTAATTACCACCAACAGTTCTGCAAAGAAACTTCTTGCCGGAACATTTCAGACAAATCCGGGAACATTCACCGGTCCTCCTCTCCCTGAACCACTTTTTTCTACCATCCGAAACGATATCGTGCAGAAGGGCATGGTCTCTGATTATGAACTGACCCCGGACCCTGATACCAGAAAAACGGTGAGTGTATCAGGATCACTGGTCACTGATCCTGACCGTGGACCGGCCGGGCTGATTCTTATCATTCATGACATCACCGAGCGGAAGAAAGCAGAAAAAGCGCTCAAACTTGCGAATGAAAAGATATCCCTCCTGACTCACCTTACCAGGCATGATATCAGTAATCTTGTCATGGCCGTTTCAGGGTACCTGGAGATTTTGGAGAGTGAACATGATGAACTGAGGCGAAAAGAGATCCTTGCTGTCTGCAGTGACATCATGGAGAAAATTACCCGCCATCTGCATTTTTCCCGGGAATACCAGAGTATCGGACTTCATGAACCGGTATGGCAGGATTGTGAGCGGCTGATCATGCGGGCAATTGATGATTTTCAGCATGACCGGGTTGTTCTGACCATTGACCTCATTCCTGCAGACATTTTTGCAGACCCCCTCTCGGTGAAAGTCATATATAATCTGCTAGAAAATGCCATGCGTCATGCGACCGGGATTTCCCGGATACGCATTCAATCCCTGGAGCAGGATGATGGATCACTGGCAGTCATTATAGAAGATGACGGTCCGGGTGTCAGACCTGATGAAAAAGAGCGTATCTTCAAGCAGGGGTATGGAAAGAATACCGGTCTTGGGCTCACACTTGCACGGGAGATCCTGCTTGTCACCGATATCCGGATTTCTGAAAATGGTGAATATGGAAAGGGAGCACGGTTTGAGATTTGTATCCCACCAGAATCGTGGAGGAAGAAATCCCAGGGAATATCCGGAAAGGAATAAAGATCGGATACACAAGTCTCTTATTCTGAACCGAGGGAATGGGCAGGGGAACATCTGATCGACCCGGCTTTCATTGATGGCATGAGACTCATTTTTCCAGGATATCGCGATTCTTAATATGACCCGCGAAGACCCGTCTTTTGAGGCTTTTTATTACCCCTTCGTTCCATATGGATTATAATAAAACCTCCTGGAGCAACTATTCTGTATAATTTATGAAAGATATCATCGTAGAAGTCACCGGTTCAATCACCATCGTCCAGATGGGCCAGCGGATCGATTTTTCAAATGCAAAGGAATACGAAGAGATGCTTCTCAACGTTCTGGCCGAGGGAACACAAAACCTTCTGCTGGATCTATCACATACCAACTACATGGGAAGTGCCGGACTTCGTGTTTTACTTATACTAGCAAAGAAATTATCAAAAAATAACGGGTTTTTTGCACTCTGCGAAATACATCCTTCAGTATTTGAAGTATTCGAAGCTGGAGGATTTCATAAAATATTCCGGATTTATAAAAAAAGGGAAGATGCCATCCTTGATCACCTGTCCCCTGACATATAACCGGTCAATTTTCCTCATCCTTGTAAAAATCAACCCAGGCCTGAGTTGCCTCTTTGGAAACCAGGGTCTTTCGAAGATAAAGGAACAGTGCCCAGACAACCAGCAGGTATGCACACATTCTGATAATGATGAGGGGAATGGTAAGATAATCCTTCAGGCCAAGAAGGGTTGCTGCATGGGACACACCAAAAAGACCAAAGGCTGCACCAATATAGAGAGGAAGTACCTCCCCACTCCGTTTGGTGCATAAAATTCCAAGGATTAAGATAATGATACACAGAATCAGGTTCATCAGCAGGATCGGATCATACACAAACGATATCATGGCTTTCAAAGAAGGAATAGCAATCAGAACTACAAAATTATTTCGATAATGATATTTCTATCCTGCGTATCGGAATATATCAAATATTCACACAACAATAATCTACTGTTTTCAGCTTTCCGGAGTCACCTGATATATCCACAGGAATTATACCATGAATCAGTCACCACTTTTTGTTGATTTTCAAAATATCACGGTTGCACACAATACGACGATCCTGTTACATGCACTCTCGGTTCAGATTCCTGACGGAGAGCACGTTGCTATTCTCGGACCAAACGGTTCAGGAAAATCCACCTTTATCAGGACAATCATCAGGGAGCATTATCCGGTTTATTCAGAATCAGGCTCAGTCTTTCGAATCTGGGGTCAGGATACGTGGGATGTCTTTACCCTTCGATCTCATTTCGGCTATGTATCCCAGGATCTGCAGGTTACATTCACACGAAATATTTCAGGGAGAGAGGTAATTCTATCCGGATTTTTCAGCAGCATCGGGCTCTTTTTTCACACCATCACACCGGAGATGGAGCACAAGGCAGATGAGATCCTCTCATTTCTCGAAATTTCTCATCTTGCTGATCGGTCATTTTCTGACATGTCTACCGGGGAGGCCAGGAGATTTCTTATCGGGCGGGCACTGGTCCACAATCCCCGGGTCCTTATCCTTGATGAACCTTCAAACAGTCTTGACCTTCATGCTCTGCATATGCTCCGCTCTACCATGAGAAAAGTTGCGGGAAAAACAGTCATCATTCTGGTCACCCATTCCCTTCCGGATATCATCCCGGAGATAAAACGGGTTCTGTTGTTTAAAGGAGGTACCATCTACCAGGACGGGCCGAAAGAAGAGGTACTGTCAGATGCGTCAATTCGTGCAGTCTTTGATGTCCCGGTCAGGATCCTTCACGATGAAGGGTTTTACTATACCACGGGATATTAACGGGCGGATAACGATACAATTCAATGAACTGAATGTAAAAAAAGAGAAATATTGGTGTGTTTAGAAGCGTCTTCTGTTAAAGCCGCCGCTGCTGGAGCCACCGAATCCGCCGCTCCGGTTTCCACCAAAGTCACGGCGTGGCTGCATTGGACGTGCTTCATCGATACGCATGGTTCTTCCGTCAAATTCGGTATCGTTCAGGGCATCGAGTGCTGCCTGGGCTTCCTCTGAAGTTCCCATCTCGACAAATCCAAAACCTTTGTTCTCAATGATTTTGGCGCTGACAACCTCTCCATAGGCTGAGAAAAGTTCGCTGAGCTGGCTTTCGTTAGTGGAGTAGGGCAGGTTGCCTACGTATAATTTCTTTCCTTCCATGATAGTCCCTTATGGGCTTTTGCATAACTGTTGGGCCGCAGTGATCAAATCACATTGCGCCAGAGAATTACCAAAAATAGCAGTGAGATACCCTTTCGAACTGAACGAGAACTTTCAATAACTATTGTCAGAATTTACTCTTTCGTCTGCACATACACGTTGCCGCGTGAACATATAAGGTTTTTCGTGGTTTTTGGAAAACACAACGCATAATTTTCAGAAGGTGCGGTCATTTGTTGCGATTATAGTGACACACAATGATCTGTGATGCTGCAATTGCTCCCTCACCTGATAATTCTGCACTCGCCCGGCATATCATAAATTCGGTCAGGGTTTATCCCGACCCTCCGATCTGGTGCTTCCATATGACCGGATATGATCCCAGGCATCATGGTACTTTTTCCATGGACCGGTATCCTCATACATCCTGATATCAGCCCGGCCAAATAATTCACGGTCGGCTCCTACCGGACACACTTTGATACATATCCCGCATGGGGATCTGTACTCTTCATTCAGACCAGCACTCCTATCTGCACAGGCTTTTTTATTTGTACGTGAATCAGGGTAGTCCTCCTCTTCCAGGGCATGGACCGGACAGGCATGAACACAGGCATCACACCGGATGCAGAGGGATGATTCCATCAGGGGAGAAGATTCAATCCGGGCACTGGTGAGTATCGTGCCAAACCTGACCCTCGGCCCCCATGATCTGGTCAGGACCATGTTATTTCTCCCAAAGGTGCCAAGACCAGCAAGGACAGCTGCATGACGGTGCGAAAAGAACGATACCGGATTCTTCTGCAGTACCTTGATGCTTCCATACCCGTCACGGGGGATTGAAACCGATGAATACCCCTGATCATTCAGAACTGACGCAATCCGCCAGGTATATTGATCAAGCAGGCTGTTTACCGTCTTGTACTCCTCGCGGTACCAGATAGACGGAGCAGACTCAAGGACAGGAAGATGGACAGGAAGGCCGATGACAACAGCAGTCTGAGCTTGTGGAAAAATAGAGTCGGGATGAAATGGTTCAGGAACCCAAGGCTCAAAAAGGGGCTGTTTCCATCGATCTACACCAGCATATCCGACACATGAGATGCCCATGTCTTTGCATGTTCGGATTATGAGATCCCTGACGCTCATACATGAAACATATTCTTTCTACGGTAAAAAAAGAGTGGGAGGTCAAGCCTGCAGGCAGGAGGGGTAGAGAACAGACCTTATACGCTGAACCTGGACATATCCCGGGATATTTTATCAATCCGTATCGTAGCTTCCTGGATTGACTGGGCGATGCAGTCGAGTGATACCGAATTTTCCTCCGTTAATGCAGCGGTATTTCCAAGTTCATTGATGGTGGTGTGGAAGGACTCATTCATGAGGGTAATATGTTCCATGACCATTCCGTAGGCAGCCATCTGGTTCTGACTTGCTGAATCGATTGAAACAATACGCTTGGTGATATCATCAATAGAAGAGGCCAGCTCAGAAAAGATCTTGAGCGTCTCATCGACCGCCCGACTCCCATTATCGATGTCCCGTCTCGAAGTATCAATGGCATTTTTCATCTTTGCCGACCGTTCCTGCAGAAGAGAGATGATACCACTGATCTTCTCGGCTGATTTCTGGGATTCAAGTGCTAGGGCCTTTACTTCACCGGCTACAACAGCAAACCCTTTCCCTGCATCACCAGCACGGGCGGCCTCAATCGCAGCATTGAGGGCAAGAAGGTTTGTCTGATCTGCGATATCGGTAATAATACCGACAATATCACCGATCTTATCCATCTCTGAATTGATCTCATGAATGATTTTTCCAGTCTCATCATGTGACTCGACGATGGACTGCATGCCAATATCTGCCTGTGTACTGCTTTCAGATCCTTTGCGTGAGAGCTGCTGTGACTGATTGATGAGAACTGATGCCTCTGCCGTCTGTCCGGCGATGTCAGATCCGATAGACGTCACATCACTGACAGTGTCCTGAATTTTCGAGATTCCTGACTTGGAGAGATCTGCCTGAATGCTGAGCTCATTTGTTCCCCGGGCAATCGCCTGGGATGCAGACGCAATCTCCTCAACACTTGCATTAGACTCTTCCATCTCAGTCATCAGACCCTGCACCTGGTCAGACAGATCGCCAATAAGAGACCCCATCTGAATACCAATGGTATCAAGCGCCGTTCTGAAAGAGATAAAGTCTCCGGAAACAGGAACATCCTGGTTGAACCGTGCGGAAAAATTCCCTGATGAATACTCACGGGCAAGCGTCATAGCCTCTGTAACCGGCCGCACTACCGCATCCAGGGTGTCATTTACCGCTTCGATGACATGACGGTACTCACCGGAGAAATGGCTGATGTCACCGCGAACATTGAGATCACCATTCGTTGCTGCCTGAGCAATGCCATTTATCTCATGAAGGACCGCGGCCTGATCTTCTCCATCCCGGGTGATGGTATCCATCGTCTCTTCCAGTCTGGAGGCCATGGTATCAAAAGTTCTCCCCAGTATTGCCACTTCGTCATTTCCCTCAGGGTTTATCCGGCATGAGAGGTCTCCCTCGGCAAGACGCCCTGCAGCATGGGTGATATCCTGTATCGGGCGACTGATGGAGCGGGCAACCACATAGAGCAGCCCGACACCCCCCACTGATATAAGGATGCCAAATATGACCAGGATAATAGTGAGGGAGATTGCATTGGCGGTCAGAATGGATGACGGGACCAGCACCAGAACCTTCCATGGCCGGTCAGGGTCTCCAACCACGATATCTGACATCTCCCCGACATAAGGACCAAGCGTGAAGGTTGTATCCCCCTTTCCAGTGATAACATGCTCAATGGTCTCTTCTGGCACTGAAAAAGCTGGAGCAAGAGATGCGAGTGGCTCACCTACCTTCCCGACATCTCCGGTTACTCCGGCAATCGTTCCGTCATTACTCACAATAAGGACGATTCCTTCACCATTATAAAGGCTGGTCTCATCTGCAATCCGGTCAATATCGGCAAGAGTGACATCGACACCAGTTATACCAAGAAAGGTTCCCTGATAGAGGATTGGAACAATGGTCGAAGCCATTAAAACCGGAACGCTCTGTGACGGCTCAACATAGGGATCGGTCAGAAATTTTTGACGGGTTTGTGCCGGGATGGTATAATAGTCCTGCGTATAATCAGTTTCAGTGTCTACTGAATCAGGTTCATATATCATCCGCTGCTCGGTGCCATCCTCCCGGTACCAGTACATGTTCATTCGTCCTGTACTGGAAAAACCGTCGACTCCTGCATACCGGGAGTCGGCACGATCATAGGCATTCTCCTCCCACATCGTGTACACCCCGTTGTAGAGCGGATGATTTTTGAGTATACCGCCGATAATGAGACCTGCCTCTTCCCTGGCTATCGGCTTTCCTGCACTATATGGTCCGAGGAGTACTTCTGCAAGAGCCTCTGTAGAATGCATCGGTTCAAGCAATACTCCTGTTATCGCCTCAGCCTGTGCATCAGCAATAATTCTGAGCTCTTCCTGAGCACCTGACACAGAGGTATTGTATGTTGAAAATGCTGCAAACAGAATGATCACGCTGGCGACGACGAGAAGAGAAAGTGAGCCAGCATATAGTATTTTTTTATTGATTGAACTGACTGAAAAGAGAGAGACCATGTTAGATCATGTATGACTACTGTAATAAAGAAAGCGGATTTGTAGATCATATGCCATGCACCATGACAGATCCTATCATGGTTCCCGTCAAACTGGTATTATGGATAGCCGGGTACCTGGTTCAGAATTAGTAAAACGACTGAATCGGTTTAAAGAGCGGATGGTGAATCAAAAACCGGACTTTGAACTGGCAGTAATATTTGGAAATATCAATCTCTATTATTTCACGGGAACCATGCAGGACAGCATGCTCTGCATTCCACGGGACAGTGAACCGACGCTTTGGGTCAGGAAGAGCTATGAGCGTGCAAAACATGAATCTGACTTTCCATGTATTGAAAAAATGGGAAGTTTTCGTGATGCTGCGAGGGCATATTCAGCACTTCCAGACACAGTGTATCTTGAAACTGATATCGTGCCGCTTGCTCTGTACCAGCGGTTTTCAAAGCATTTTCCCTTTGCACATGTGGAGTCAGTGGACCAGGAACTTTCAATGGTGCGGGCTGTAAAAAGTCCTTTTGAAATCTCCCTCATGGAAGAGTCAGGGAAGATACATGCCAGGGTGCTTGAAGATTGTGTCCCTGATATGCTGACGGAAGGAATGCGTGAGAGTGAATTTGCAAGCAAACTTTATGCACAACTGGTCGATGAGGGCCATCATGGTATCTCCCGGTTCGGGATGTTTAACACAGAAATGCTCCTTGGTCAGATTGGATTTGGAGAAAATTCACTCTATCCGACATATTTTGACGGGCCAGGGGGATCTGTCGGACTCTGCCCTGCTGTTCCCCTCCTTGGTGACCGGAAAAGAAGACTCAAAAAGGGCGATCTTGTCTTTGTTGATGTGGGATGCGGATTTGGCGGATATCATACTGACAAAACCATGACCTATATGTTTGGTTCATCACTTCCGGATGACGTTATCGCACAGCACACCAGGTGTGTGGAGGTGCAGAATCAGCTGGCTTCGCTCCTTGTCCCTGGAAATATCCCGTCACAGATATATCGTGATGTGATGGCGACATTGGAACCTGAGTTTTTGGAGAATTTCATGGGATATAAGGATCGGAAGGTAAAGTTCCTGGGTCACGGGGTCGGGCTTCTGATTGATGAGATCCCGGTGATTGCAGAGGGATTTGATGAGCCATTAGAGGAAAATATGGTATTTGCCCTTGAACCAAAGAAAGGAATCCCCGGTGTCGGCATGGTTGGGATAGAAAACACCTTTGTGGTTTCGAAAGGAAAGGGACGGTGTATTACCGGAACAAATCCCGGACTCACCCTGGTGTGAGGGGTTTCTTATTTATACCTGACATGGTGATGTTTTTGCAGATACTGGAGAATCTTATCTGATTCAATCCATCTTTTATCCAGCTGGTTTATCAGCTCATCAATTGCCCGTATCTGTTTAATGACCGGTTCAGAGATCTGTTCATCCAGCTCATCCACCATCATCATGATGATCGTGAGCGGATTTCTAATCCCGTCATTGAGTATGGAAAGTTCAGCAAGGTTCTTCTCTATCTGTTCTATCAGTCTGAATCGTTCCTCTTCATATTGTCGTTTCAGAGTGATATCTTCAATTATGGCAAGCCCTACTACGGTTTGCTCAAGACGGAAGATGTCAAGAGTAACCTGCACCGGAAGTATATCATCAATCCCCCTGATGATTCCTGATTCAAAGGTGCAGATATCCGTGTCAATGATGGTGAGATCCTTGACCATTGATGACCCACAAATCGGGAGGAATGCCTGTATATGGTAGGCATGATCTTGTATCTCCTGCATGGATAACTGTATCATCTCCTCGGCACGGGGATTTGCGTCAATAATTCGTCCTGGTTCCCCTTCATTCGTAAATTCAAAGAGGATGAGCCCTAATGAGACATTTGAAAACATCTCCCGGTATTTTTGTTCACTTTCACGAAGAGCCAGTTCAGATGCCCGTATGCTGGTTATATCATGAATGATGCCAACTGAACGAATCGCTATCCCATTCTCATCATATTCAGTGTTGCATTTTTCCCTGACATATTTTACCAGTCCATCAGGATGGAGAATCCGGTGAATGACATCATAAGGATCATGATCCCTGAGATGGCGTTTATATGCATCATCGACCATCAACCGATCTTCAGGGTGGATAAGACTGGTGAACGATTCGTAGGAGGGAACAAATTCGTGAGGATCCCTGCCAAAGATCTGGTACACTGAATCAGACCAGAACAGGACATCTTTTTTCAGGTCAAGTTCCCAGTGCCCAAGCCTGGCGATGACCTCCGCTTCTTTCAGTCGAGTGGTTGCGGTGTTTCTGGCTATTTCTGCCACTTTCCGCTCGGTGATATCAGCAATCTGAACCAGGTACCATCCGACACCATGGTTCGGATGAGGGATTGGGGTTATCATCATCTCAAGGTACCGAATTCCGGAACGATCTGGCGGGAGATCGTAGGTTTTTCTGAGAGAATCAAAATCCAATTTCGCTTCAGTCCGGACGACCGCTCCGTTCTTTAATTCTTCCTGCTGGAGAGGTGTCAGGAATGCCAGGTAAAAGAGCGGCTCGGTCTCCGGGATACTCTGTTCTGAAGACCCAAACAATGAGATTGCAGCGGAATTCAAATCAACGAGTTTTCCTTCCTCATTATACACAATAATGGCAAGGGGTGAGAAATAAAAGAGACTCTGGAATTTCTGCTGGCTTGCGATCAGTTCCAGTTCGATTCGTTTCTTTTCACTGATATCCAGGGCTGTTCCGAAGTAGGCAACAAGTTGTTCGTGGATATCCCGAATTGAAACGATATTGCAACTGAGCCATATGGGAGTCCCATCTCTTTTTTTCATGAAAAACTCAAGGTTTTGGACCTTTCCCCCGGTATTGAGATCCTGAAGCAGATGATTTCTGTCCTCCTGGGTGAGCCCCAGGTCTTTTACAATGCTGATTGCCTCCTGTCTCATCTGCTCCGGTCCTGCATATCCAAACATGGTGGCAAAGGCCGGGTTTACCAATGAAAAACCACCTTCAGATGAACTTTGAAAGAGCCCGATATTGGCACTCTCAAAGATAAGGCGATAAAATGAATCACTCTCATCGGCCGTCTTTTTGGCACGTAGCATCTCGGTGTTGTCATGGGCTATACCCTCAATGCCTGTCACCGTGCCATTATCATCGTACATCAGATGCACATTTGTTGTGATAAAAACCAGAGAGCCATCTTTTCTTTTCAGCACAAGGGGATGGTTTTTTAACTGGTGCTTCGAAAAAAGTGACTCCCGGAGATTTGTACGGTCATCAGGGTTCTGATACAGGACCGACAGAGGTTTTCCGACAAGCTCTGAGGAGTCAGAATAGCCAAGCATTTTCACAGTGCCAGGTCCGACATATTCAATAATCCCCTCAGGAGTAGCTTTGAAGTAGGCATCTTCCATCTCTTCGATGATCTTCTTATATGAGTAGTCCTTCTCCTGGGCTATTTTGGCGGAGGTATCAGCGTGTCGAAGATAAAATCTGATCCCAAGGATTGTTACAATGGTGAATACACTCATTATTCCCAGAATGAGAAGGAGATAGGTAGAGAGTGTGGAGACCCCTTCGCGATAGATATCACGGGGATATGTCACTTGGAAAAATGTATCCTCCCCGCTGATGGGATCGGGGATTTTCAAGAATCCTGATATGGTTGTATCATTCCTGACTCTGGCAAAAGCATCCCGATTCTTCTCTCTACCCGAATCGATAAGATTCAGAGAAGATACCTCATCTGGTGAGAGAAGCTGTACCGGCTGCTTAAAAAAGATCGACAATTCTTCAATGAACGGTCCCTCAAAGTACCGCCCCATCACCACATAGCCATTTCCGGGTTTTTCAGTTGTGTGATAGAGAATGGGATGAGATACCAGAATTCCTGACGCGTTGCCATGATGGAAAATGACCGATGAGAACGGCTCAGCACTATCTGGTGATATTGAGAAAAGAGGACTGTCCGGTTTCAGATATACCTCGAGTTCAGGTCTGAATGGATAGATGCCCTGCTGCGGATTTGAGTAGTCATCAGCATACAATTGATTCCCATCACGGTCAAAAATTCCGACAATATCAATCCCTATTGCAATAAATGAAGACTGGCTCATTCCCTGGCCAGGAAAATCCGGATACTCCCCGTCACTAAAAAGCGCCATGTCATCCCAGAATGCATAATCATACACGGTCCGTTCGATCTGCTTCATGGAATTATTCAGGTTGTCAGAGAACCGATCCATCCGCGACAGCATTTCATTCTCTTCAAAGGAACGGTATGCATCCAGAAAGAAAAATGAAAGAATGAGAGAACCCAGGGAAAAAACAATGATAGAGAGACAAATTACGACTATTATTACCTTTTTCACTCGTTCCAGATAAGCCTGACCTGGCTGAGTCATACACCTGACCCCCCACGGGGCACTTTAAAAGTTACGCTTCTTTGTATGGCATTCAACTGGTTCTTCTCCTTACCATCAACAATCATTGCAAGGCAGAGGTGAATTTTTTTTAAGATACGATATCTATGAGAGTAAATCCGATTATTACCTATTATGACTTTCGGTAGGATGATCAGAGAGGCAGGGAAAAATAATCAGGAATACTGAAGTCTTATGGCAGACAGATTATGTTTGACATTGCGCGAATAGAAAAACAACATTGACAGATTGTACGAATCATTTCATCTTCGTTTCGTATATCGATCATAAAATTTCCTAAATATTGTACATATGACTGAAAAAGCAGCATATTGATTGATCTAAAATGATCAACATAATTGTACGACATATACAACATTATATGAGCTTTAATTCTACACGATTGATCATGCGATCAGCAATCATCTGATTGTCGATCTAAATCCAGCCAGGTATGACAAACATCTGCCCGGCAGGATGTACCCCCACATAACCCAAATGGTGTTACTACGATGGCTGAAAACTTTGATGTCAAACTTGACAACAAGACCTACATTCCCGACCCATCCTACCAGGCACACTCTGCACTTGGTGACTATAAAAAAGCATATGCAGAGTTTTTATCTGACCCGGAAGGATTCTGGGCAGGAAAAGCCAGGGAACTGGACTGGATAAAACCCTGGGATAAGGTAAAAGAGTGGAACTGGCCGAATGCCCAATGGTTTTGTGGAGGAA